>JAEHCK010000161.1 GCA_020696345.1 Thermoplasmata archaeon
ACTATTAATTATCGGTATTGTTTTTATATTAATTCCATTTCTGTTGGTTCAACCGATTTGGGGCTGGTCAGATTCGAGAGTTGATGAACGTGATCTTGATGATTTTCATGCACAATGCCGTCAGAACCGCCCTCCCACACCATGAAAATGGGTGTGAAAACCCCGAAAACCTTGCGCAGTTACATATGAGTAATAGTTGCCAGATACCCATAATTGTGTTACTATGTTTATAGTGAGTATGAAGATTTTGATTGTCACTGATTAGTGACGCCCGACATCATTTCCGGAGAATGTCAAAATCGGTGAAAATCAATTACCTTTAATTAAAGAAAACTGTCATAATTTAATTTTAATTACCTATAAATAAAGGAACATTTAATGGATACTACACAGAATAATGTAAAGACGCAGTGGCTGAACGATACGAAATACGTTATTGAACGTCATATCACGATTGCTCGTAAGGCAGTGGAAGACAGTAAGCTCAGTAAAGACTTCCCACACTCATTTTTGAAGATCGCCGGTATGCAGTTAGATCGTGCGGAGGTGTTGGTTGACCAACTCGAAAAAAACATATAGAACTGATTTCGAAGAATGGATGAAACCCGGAGATGAGTTTGTTATACATGATGATCGAAGAATATTTTTGGGTTTCAAACATTGTAAATGGTCTGGTGGTCATGCAGACAACTGTACATATTGTAAAGGTCTAATCAAATTTTCTAAAAATGAATCCCCGGCAGTCCATAGGTCCATGTGTTTGACAACTAACCACGGCAGAATGCTCGATGTCGTTTTACCTTGGAGTATCGATTCTCGAAAAATCTTAGATGACGAATTATTTGAAATATAAGATATAAATAGGAGTAACCACAAAACAGGAGGTTACACTATGTTTGAAGATATCATTTTTGAACAACCCGTAGTTCCCGTTACAAAACCCCGTCCGAAAATAAAACCCCCGGTAAAACAGTTGACAATATCAGGCAGACTCAAACTGGGTAAACCCACACCAAAGGCAAAACCAATCACTGCATTTGAGATGGTCAAACAAACTGATGATCTTAGAATGTTGACTAAGATTCTCGATCTGGTCAAAATCAAGGTTAGACGCCAAAAGAAGAAATTGCGTAAGGCGATAAGACAAAATCCCTAATTTATATAAATAATAATATGAGATACAGAGAATACTTAACTGAATCAGACGCATTCAAAACCCAAACTCGTAAAGATCAAACCGGACATTTTCACGATGCTCTTATCAATGCAGATGGTGACGGAGAGACCCGAACCATATATGATGGTGATGATCACATTCACAAAATTGTGCAATGGTTAGTACAACCCGCTCATGGACATATTCACAACTTAGAGGAATTATGATATACGAAGGTGTTGAAGGATCGATAAAACTCAAAACAGTATATAACAAATTCAACCGCGAATACTTTGGTAAGAAATTACCACCTATTCAACTTCAATGGTCTGGTAAACTCAAAGTCGCGGTTGGTCGTGCAATGGTCGCTTACGTGCCAATGGCACCACTGATGGGCAAAAAGAGACGGCTATTGGGTGCTGGTGAGATGAGACCCCAAGATGTCAAGATCAATATGAAATCTTTGAAAATTCAGATATCAACTCAGAACGATTTGTCAAAAGAAGACGTTGATATGGTTATGTTACATGAGATGGTTCACATATTATTATATACGCAACGGAAACTCGATTCCCACCACGGGTCATCTGAGTTTGATGGTTGGATATTCAAATTACGAGAATTGACAGGATACGAAATCCCGTTGAAAGAATCGACATTTAAGAGATCACCGAACTTGGCGGCCAAACAAGGTTTGGTCGCCGTGTTTCATTCACCAGATGGTAAGATGGGTCTGTCACTGTATTCTCAAAATCTTATCAAAAAGAAATGGCTCGTATTTTTTGAAATGATAACAAACATTGTACACCGAAGTGCTAAATTATCTAAAGTCGAGATGTACGTGGCCACGCACACTGTAATATCCGCACTATCCGCGAAATCGGCACTCAAATCAATTTCATGGTCATACCCAGATGGTGATAACGATTTTACATCTGCATTAGAGATCATGAAGACTGGCAAGAAATTCGCCGAGATCAAGAAATCCCATTCCTGGATAACACCACATATCGCCGGTGCTACTGATAGTGAACGAAACACATTTCAGTATAATTGGGCAGATGTGTCTATTTCCCAATACAAACCAAAACTTACAATCGTCTAATTTACAATCCAACTCAAATATGATATAATTGGTATATATGAATATTGATGAAATTGTGAAGAAATACGTTTCCCTTGAAACTAATGGTAATCGATTACCAAGATTGAAAAATTTCAACGCAGGGCTTGATCCGTTTTTATGTCCTTTGTGCGGTTATCGTATTTGTGGTAATATGTCATACTATTGTCACGAGGAATGTATAAATTACTCAATGAGAGCCGAAGAAAATTGCAATAATGAATGTTGCGGTGAAGTTGAGGCCATGTTGCCAGAACTCAAAAAATTATACCCTGAACTTGCTGAATATTCACAAAAATGGTGGATCCACTGGCGTAAAAGAGCCGGTACAGGGTGGTATCAAGAATACCCCGCAGAGTCATATATTATAAAAATGATTAATATCTTATGGTGCCTTGATCAAGAATTACAATTTACAACGATACACAATATATTAAAGGACGGTCTATTCGAGATATGAGAATTCAAGTAGGTACACGAGTATTGGTCACGGGAAAATCCACTGGTTGTCCCATTAATCATGTATTTAACCGCACCGCTGGAACTTACTACCCACGTAGTCTTCCGTTCATGGCATGGATAGGTGAATCGAGTATTAAACATGATAACAAATACGTAATATCATATAGCGATAATTTACAATCCGGTGATTTTTATTTATCGAAAGATTTTGAGGTAATAGATTGTGGTCATCTTGAAGACGAGTTATTTGAAATATGAATATAGACGATATCGAAATAGGCAAACACTATAAGATCAAAGATTACCAAGGATCCCGGCCGCCGAGATGGAACACATCTGGTATGATGGATCACTATGCAGGTAAAACAGTTTTGATCACTGCAAAGAAATATAACGAAACTATCAAAGTCGATCAAGGCGATGATAGAGAATATTCATGGTCATTTGATCCTGACAATTTTGAACAGGAAATTAGTTTCTTAGATGATGAGCTATTTGAGATATGAAATGGAAAACAGCAATATGTATTAGAACGGGTAACATGCATCCTGGGCATGATGAATCCGAACCGTTCTGTACCAAAGGCAAGATATACAAATATCATATAAAGCCTGGAGACTATCGATATCCGTATTTCGTAGATACTGATTCCTCGTATAATCACCAAATGGGTGAGGGGTTCTTTATCAATTTCTTTGCGCCTGTTGAGGAATTCTTTTTAGATGAAAAACTGTTTGATATATAAATATATTACATGAGACTGAAATCCTATATCATCGAAGGGCCTGGACGCCACGGCCATCCTGTAAGACGAAGCGCACTCAATCCTGAGAACAAAATCGCTGAAACACTCAAAAGAGACTGTAAACAGATATTGCAGTTTTACAAACAGGGTAGATATCTGTATCGTGGTATCCGTGTTAACTCCTCTGACCCCACTTTCGTTGAGAAGAAATTTCATCCTGACCGTAGACCGAAAGATACCGTTCAGGGTATTCACGACTATATGAACAAACTCTATAAGGAGAAATTCGGTTGGGAAGTCAGAAGTGGTATATCTGTCACTTCAGCATTTACCCAAGCCAGCATGTATGGTGGTGTGTTCATATTCCTTCCTGTAGACGGATTCAAATTCGTCTATAATCTCGAAATCTTTGATTTCACAGATGACTTTGCCGGTGAATGGACGGATACCGGACATAGATGGATTGGTAAAGATGATTTTCATTTTAAAAAGAATGCCCAGGCTGTTGTAGATGACTCCAAAGATACCAACCTTAAAGGCGCATTTGGTTATCAACGTGAAATCATGTTTTGGTGCAAAAAATACTATCTGCTCTCCCACTTAGAAGATCAAATTCTTAAAGACCTATAATTGACAATCCCCTCATAATTTGGTATACTGTTATATGTTAACTTTCAGCACTATATTTGGATGGCTCGTAGTCTTGGTGGCGTTCTTTGTTGTAATGGAACCATTTTGGCTATAAAACATGAACGATATTACTTATTTCCGCCTGGCACGATAGTGGTGATAAGACTACATATCGTATTTCCCAGTTGGATGCCATTCGATAGACATCAACTTTTCGACAAATACTATGGTCGAGAAACTACAATCAAATGTCAATTTGATCAAGCATGTACAGTTGATATTGATGGTGGTCACAGTGCTTGGGGTTATGATTGGATAGACCTAAAGGAGGAGTTTCATTCGAAAGATGAACTATTTGAAATATGACAATGATGTATATATGCAGTGGTGCATCCCGGTGCGATGAACTATCCTGCTCACATAAAAAACCACACGATATAAGGTCCGGTGACTTTAAATTTGATGACTGTTGGAAAACTGCATGTGATTTCCCAGGGTTCGAAGCTGATGAACATGATCGAATTGTATGTGTTGAGGTACAATCACCAATACTGCCAGAGGAACTATTCGAGATATGATCACACGAAGGGAATGTCAATCAGGTGTTACGCCCGGAATGTTCCTGGAGAACAGTAAAGGTACATGGCATGATTGGAACGTCCCATATTCTGACGGTAAGGTCCTGTATGATGTCATCCTTAAAAACAGATACACGAAAGCAATAGAAATTGGGACATTCACCGGATTTTCAGCGATTTGGATAGCATGGGCGCTGAGCAAAACAGGGGGCAAACTCATAACTATCGAAATTGATGAGGGGCGACATAAGAAAGCGCTTGCCAATTTCAAAGAGGCCGGACTTTCTGAATATATCGATGCCCGCCTTGCTGATGCCCATGACCTTGTGAAAAAGCTGGAAGGCCCCTTCGATTTTGTCCTTTCTGACGCAGATAAAGATTGGTACAAGAATTATTTCGTAGCACTTGCACCGAAACTTGAAGTTGGCGGTTGCTTTACGACTCATAACGCATCAAATACCGGAATGGCGGGTATTCGAGAATTTATGGACTACGTAAAAAGTTTATCCAATTTTAAAACTACTATCGATATAACCAGTAGAGCGGGAATTTCGATCAGTTATAAGATAGAGGAACTATGATCACACGAAGGGAATTTCAATCAGGTGTTACGCCCGGAACCATGTTGGATGTTAAGGCCCTATTTAAAGAAACATATGACACATACATATTTTTAGGTTATGAATGGTGTGACCATATGAATGAGGCATCGAAGCCCTGCTGTTATTGTAAAGGTTATATAAAATTAAAAAATGTGAGATCAGGCAAAGAACGCGAACGGTGTGCCACACAGTGCACTGACATGAACGTCATCGTTCACCCCACTAAATTCCTTGAAGATGAGTTATTTGAAATATGAATCTAATTGTCAAATTTGGTACATTCTTTATAAATGAACCCGGGTCCGCCTCGATATACGTCAAAAGGTTTTACGTATCGAACGAAGATAATCCGTCCGACTACCTCCACAAGGATTTGACCATACACGATATATGCGGTTCTGAGAATATGTACGAAACCAAAGGCCTGGCCGAAGATGCCATAATCAGATTTAACTATTTCACCCGGCGTAACCTCAAATCCCTACTACCAGATGCGTTATTTGAAATATAGTGATATTATATAAATATATTACATGAGATTAACACACTACTTAACCGAAGGTAGAACACAAACCATAACGCCTGATAAGGCGGCAAACCTCTTAAAGACCAAATGTAAACAGGCAGTTGATGGGTATAAACAAGGACACTACATGTCCCGCGGTTTTGCAAATGACGCTGAATTCGGTTTTGTACAACCATCTAAGTTTACTCGGAAATCTGCATATGTAGGTTCGAACTATTACACACTCATAATGTCACATCACAAATCCTGGTGGCAGTACCCACCACGGGAAAAGTCAATAGTCTGTTCTGTCGGTTTACCGAAATCCACGTACGGCAACCCATTTGTAGTATTCCCATTCGACAATTCCAAGGTAGGCGTCTGTAAGAGTTTTGATTTATGGTTCTCATTTGATGGTACGTTCAATCACACGTTGGACATGGTTTCAGATTGGATTCGAAGTGCGATAGCTGTCATAGGTAACAAATCATTGTCTGATGTCGATTGGGACACTTTGCAAAAGGACTTGAAATTAACAGCAGACGTATTAGAGAATCACCCTGAAAAGGCAGAACACTTACGTGGTGAATTCAGAGAGAATTGGCCGCATGATGTCAGATTTGATGATTGGGTATATAGTCTGTTTGACCCTAAGAAGAATAAATTCAAATTGACCAGACCCGGCGATTTCACGGCCAACGATGAGAAGGTACGTAAAGAGTGTTGGACAGATGGTGATTCAGTACTGGTCGGCCTGACCAAATATTACAAATTACAAATAGTCGATGATTTGATTGACAGTATCGCTTGACATTCATATCATAATATGAGATAATGGAATTATAAACAATACGAAAGGAGTACAAATGAAATTAAAACAATACATGAACGAATACGGTGACGATCTTGATAAACTGCAAATGCAGATGGACAAAATCAACAAACAGTTGCCCATGATGCAAAAGATGATCGAGAACCATACCAAATTCAAGGTTATCGAGGTATTTCAGGGTGGTCAAGAATCTGACCCTGGATTGGATTTAGGTGAATACTCGATATCGATTCCGAAGATGGGCACCGCCGTATTGACACATTACGATGGCCACGTATTTAAGACTGTCAAGACGGGTGGCATCAACCAGATAATTGATCATTTGAAAAAACTATAGTTTACAATATATGTCATATATGTTATAATGACTTTTTAATCCAGATATGGTGAAACTCAATTAATTACCGGCTGGATAGATTAGGGTGAACGTGCACTGTTTGCCCTTTTCTATGCGTAAAAGTTGTCAAAGTGCCCGATTTGTGTTATACTGTGTTATGAAGATAAACAGATATTGGGACAAAACCAGAAAACACAGATTCACGGTTATTAGACATTACAATATATGTCAATTATATTATTTCTGTTTCTTTCGCGGGTACGTATCTGGAACATGTGATGTCAGAGACAGGAATCAGTTCATGGATAACTGCTCAATTTGGAGTAAGGAGAAGGTAATGTTCAAACCTAACATCAAAACAATGGAGACAAAATGTTGAACAAATCACCGGGCCAAATAATCAGTGATACCATTTCATTCTTTATGATGACATGGAAGACCAAACTTGAAAAGATCGTACTTACGTATATATTGGTATTTTTAATTATCATCGTAGGCGGTTTCATGGAAATCATGGTTTGTGATAGGGAATCAATGTACAGATATTGGATCGTAGCTGCCTGGATCATCGTTGGTTGTATCGGTGCAATGATTGAAATATGGAGAAATCAAGAATGACACATATTGACAGAATCAAAGATATCGCACATATACTGGCCATCGATTTAGACAAATGGACACTTGCTGCAGATGTACGTGTTCCGTGGCGTCCCGACATATCACCGCCATCACAGTGTGCTGAGGAACACCGTGAAATCACATTTGAAAATTTCGAAGGTGAGTATACCATGATCGTCACAGTCCAACACCATAATGAACCCACATTCAAATCCGCTATGTGGGTTGTAACCAGTTTTTCAATTCGGAGTCATGAGGGGTATAACTAATGAGAGCAATAGCACGTAAAATTCAATCACCATTGATCGGATTAGGAATCGGCGTCTTATTAATGATATTATTGTATACGTCTGCCATGTGGGTACACAATGCCCGGGCGGCTGATTATGGTGAATCAACCCCGGAGAATACAAGGTACGTCTACTATATTGCAGAGATCGATAGTTGCAGAATCCACGCCGAGAGTTGGGAAACAGATGGTGACTGGATCACATTCAACATCGTATTCAAGAAATCGAATTGTGGTGATAACACCGTTCCTGCTGTTTCGATGCAGGCAGACCCGAAATTGGTCAAATCAATAACCAAGATCACGGTTGAATCTAAGGAAAAGGTACAATCGAACAATTGTTTTATAGATACTATTAACCTTGAAATCAAATGGGCGGATATCCGCCGGCGGTTAAATATACAGTAAAGGTATATAATGGAAATACTCAATAAGTACATCATAGAGGTATACGGGTTCGACACTCCACACTGGTGGAATGGTTCAAAGCCATTTGTCGATGATATTCAAAAGGCGTTTATATGTCCGAGTCTCGAATCCGCCCATAACAACAAACGCAAGATTGACGATTTTTACGGTTACGAATGTCGTCTTGTACTATTGGAGATTAAAACATGAATGATCTGTCAGAGGAATATTACCGAATCGAGGAACCCCGGGTTTTCGAATTCATCGATAACCTGTTTCCGAAGTATGGCATAGACCCATCTCAATGGGAATTTTCAGAATTTCATCCCATGGCGGGTGACGATACACAGTATTACGCGGCATATTACGGGAACAAGAATGACGAGAATGTGACACTCATGATTGAATTGTCTGAAAAGGAATCTCTGCATGAGAATACGACAACCTTGACACTTGAAACCCTTGAAATGAGTCTTGACTAATGAGTGAAACGAGACTTGTCAGACTCCGACCATTTGAAGATATCATCGGCGAAAACACTCATACAAATAACGATATGAGTGGCCGCAATTGGAACATATATCATAATACTGCCACAAAGTGTGTCACAGTGCCGGATAATTGTCGCAAATATTTCAATGGTCTGGTCCATGTCTGGCCCAACGAGAAAATCAATACCATCATAGAACGTGATGATTACGGTACATCCCGGAAAGTATATAAGGCACAACCGCTTGATGGCGCTCCCACATTCGATGTCTATAATCACTGGTTCACAGATGAAATCTACCAACTACCAGAGGAGCTATTTGAGATATGATAGAACCCGGAATTGAAGCCATATTTAAAAATCTTGCAATTGACATATACAGATGGTCAGTAAGATGGGACCGTATAACCGATAACTATTCTGAT
>JAEHCK010000033.1 GCA_020696345.1 Thermoplasmata archaeon
AAACAGCGGGATGTTAGGAAAAAAAAGGGAATTGGGGCCTGAAAAGGTCATTTAAGCACAATATTTCAACAATATATTTCATTGATGAAGTACATCAAGAAATGTCCGGGCTTAATTTTGATTATTCGGGCAGGCTCTTAAATCCTTTTTTTTTACTTTAAGAATTAAATTTAAATATTTCAAACAATTCTCCCCTTATTAGTTATTTTTTATTAATTATATAGACTATCTTCTAACCTTTTCTATCTTTATTAACTCAGAAATACAAATCCACATTGAGAGCATGGACTCGTCAATTAGATTCATATTTCTATCGCATATTTATACAATTCTCCCCAAGACTTTGCTTAAATTCGACCACCGTCCTAAAAAATGACACTTAATTATTAATTATATGTCATTTTTAGTCCAGCCCTACAAAGATTATTGTTTTTCATAACATAAACTTTGCGCCACCCCATGCTCCGCTTCGATATCCTATTTCCGAAGCGCTGCGAATTTCTCTTTGTTCCCGATTTTATATTTCAGGGAATATAAACGATGGACCCCGAGAAACTTTTATCGTCACTATCCAACTAGGCTGGCCGCCAAAAGTGGGGCATCCACGGAGGATTATGGCCTACGATTATTTTCTCTTACCTTCATCCTCCTCCACACCATCTTGTGTCTCCGCCGAAGCCACCCCCACCTACTCGGCACACTGGGGAGGAAATTGCCTAAATATAGAGAATATTGGACTTTAATAAATGGAATATGAAATTTTAAGATCTTTTTTGGGTGGGTTTTATCTTCTTTTAATATAAAAAATTACTCCTAATAATAATATGACTATGATAATAATTACAATAGCCAATATTTCTACAGATACATCTTTTTCTTTTTTGTCTTTTTCTTTTTTCCATCTAGTTTCATCGTATGGATAATCATCTTCATCATTAGGTACATCATCACCATCAATGTTATCATCCATAGAATCTGGGATGAAATCGTTATCGTAATCAAGAGGGGTAGATGTGTTATCCAATGGATCAGTACCGTCGCTTAGTTCTATAGTGTCATCGTAGTCATCATTATCGTCGTCCATGTCGATGTAATCGAGAATGCTATCATCATCGGTATCTAGTGGAATGGAACTGTAATCGAGCAGATCAGAACCCGCTAATTGTTCTATGGTATCATTCCAACCGTCATTATCATCGTCTTCATCCAATAAATTGATTATACCGTCAGAATCCGTGTCATCCAGTGGCTTAATAATGTAGTGAGGCGCCGTTAGCCATGGTTTAAAATCTATATAATCAGTAATATTATCGCCAACTCCACCAGGATTCAATTCAAGATTATACGGACCTGCTGCATCGCCCCACCAGTTATAAGTAGCGTTTACTTGCGATCTGATGTCCCATACATAAATCCCATGAGCTGTATTATTAGATATATAATTGAAATTTATTTTATTATCAGGACTAGGATGCCTAAGATAAACACCAAATTCGTTGTTCTCAATAAAATTATTCATTATAATATTCGAACTGGAGTCCGCCATAAAGATGCCAAATTGGTTATTATTCATAGAATTGTTCTGTATCGTATTTATATTGCTCGATGATCTTAGCTCGATACCGTATTTATTGTTCAAACATATAGCATTATTCAAAATTATATTCGCTTTTGATGACCAGAAATTAATACCTACATCGTTATTTTTTAATGAATTGTTTGTAATAATATTCGAACGCGATGAACCCAGACAAATTCCTTCACCATTATTCGAGATGGAATTATCGGCAATCATATTCGAACTCGATGAAGACAGGTCAATACCGCCTATATTGTTCAAGTGAATTGAATTGTTTGCTATCGTATTCGAACGCGAGTATTTCAGATATATTCCATATAGGTTGTTCGAAAAAGTTGAGTTTGTTATATTTGTTTTTGTAGAATATGCTAATTCTACACCTGTAGTTGTGTGCGACACATTCATGTTATTAATGACGGAGTTAGTACAATTCACTAATAATATCTGCCCGACGGACCGGCCATCAATATTTAACCAACTTTGATCTCTAAAATAATAGATCGGTTTACCATTTACAGTATTTTTAATGTCTATGGTTTGATTAAAATCTAGTATACTCCTCCCTCCAATAAGAATTCCACCATCGGTAAATGTATTGTTTAATATTGTGTTTGAGCAAGATGAATACAATGATATTCCTCCAGTAGATATTGTATTTTTTGAAATCGAATTCAAACTAGAATCAACAATATGGATGCTACCTCCTTTGCTCAAGCCCGATATAGAATTGTTTGTAATGACATTCGAACTCACAGAATTCATATAAATAGCTTCGAGCTTGTTCGAGAATATATCATTGTGTTCAATTAAGTTCGAGTTACTCGATGGATCCAGGTGGATGCCTTCCACGTTCGTTAAGATTGAATTGTTTTTAATTATATTCAACTCTGAAGAAACCAGATAGATGCCATAATATTGATTTGATATGTTACTTTTAGAAATAGTACAGTTCGATACATTATTCAATAATATACCAGTACTTCGGGGGGTAGTGGGTTGTAAAATTTTAAAACAACTTATATTTACCCAATTTGCGTTGATAGAAATGAGATCTTCACCTCCAGCACCAGTAATAATTGTTGTCCTATTGCTTTCACCAATCAAACTAATAGTTTTATTTATTTTTAGATTTCCATTATATGTTCCTGAATATACAAAAATCATATCTCCTGATGAGGCATTATCAATTGCATTTTGGATTTTTTTATAATCTCCTTGACCATTATCATCAACGATAATCGTTTGAGCTTGCACTCCACCTTCGTTTATTTTACCTTTGAATATTAATATTGTAATAAAACTAAAAATAATCAAAGAAAAAATCAAATAAACACTAATCAAACATTTTATTGTTTTTACCCCATTCATTTTATCGCGTAATCAATAATTATTGTGTGAATATTTAAATTTTATTGGTTGATAGCTGTATTTTATTCATTGATTTATAAATCTTTTTCCGGCAATTTCCCCCCTTTTTAAGAGATAAATGGCTACAATCCTAAAAAATGGCATTAACCCATTGATGAGTTGCCATTTTTAAGCCCCGACCCTACAATCCATAAATAGCTGTACGCTTTAAGGATTGCGCCACTCCATTCTCAGGCGAATTGTGACAAGTTCTCGATCATATTTCTTACCTTCATCCTCCACCACACCATCTTGTGCTTCCGCCGAAGCCATCCCCCTTTTGCTCAGCGCACTTTTTATCTCTCTCGCAAACTTATGAAAAAATGTATTTTTCATTTTTTCCAATTTTTCTTTTGCTCCCTTATAATTAGAACATCAATTATTATTATAAAAATAATTAAAAATACAAAACACATCGTTAAAACCTCATAGTAAACAAAATGTGGACCATTTAAATTTTCAAGATCGGGATCTGTGAAAGTAATAATGCCAATTTTATCATCATGATTTTCAGTGTACTGATATGCGACCATATATGTACCATTTTCAATTTCAATTATTGACTGAGAAAAGTGATGGCAATCTTTTTCACTAATCATTATAGGTAAACTCCATTCTTTCCCATTATTTGAGGTCATAACGAATAATTTTGGCTTTTGATAATCAGTAGAAGATATATCATGAATTCCAACAAAAATGTATTTTCCATTATGATTCTTAATCAGTGAATAGTGGTGTGGATATTCTTTTGCTTGTTCAAAAAAGGGGGGATTGTTAATTTCTGACCAGTATTGATTTTTAAAGGGTTCGTCACAAAGTATTGGATTTGACCAATTTTTCAAATCATTTGATTCGATGTATTTCCAATTACCCGAGCTATAGTATAATCGTAAGCTACTTTCATTTTGTTGAATGAGTTCAGGACGAATATTTCGGAAAGTATCATTTGTTATTTGTGAAATATTTCCCCAATCTAAACCATTTTTTGAACTAATTATAAAAATATCAGCACCAGAATATTCTTGTTCTGGAATCCAATTATATTCTGAATATAATAATAAAATACTTCCATTCTGTGTTTCAAATAAATAAGGGTTACGGCCCTCAGTAATAAAAATGGAATTGGGTTTATTCTCCATCTCCATATATTCTATACTTATATTTTCAACGAAAAAAAACAAACTTAGTAAAATTATTACCAAAAGATTTGAGATTATCAATATTGCCAAGAATTTCTTTTTTTTCATGATTTGCCTCTCATACTCCACAATTAACTAGTGATTTGCGCCCCAATCCCCAGGTGCATATGCCACTTTTGATGGTCCCTCATGTTTTCATCGTCTCGCTAAATCACTTGCTTTTATTATGCTATATTCCTACTTAAATTAAGCTATCTTTATGCATATATATCTATAATAGACCCCGTACACACTCTAGCTATTGGTTTGTAATTATTTTAGATTTTCGTTTCACTCCCTCAACTTCTAAATATGTCCCGGGGAGTTCTCCGTCTGATTATCAATACCGATATCATTATTGAAATAATGAAAATAATGTTTTCGAATGCCGGGGTAAATAATTTCTTTTCTTCCTCTGACGATTCTGATTTGCTGCCACCGGAGCCGTTATCGCCCTCCGGGTCGTATTCCTCTGGCTTTGTCCAGGTGATAGTGATGTTCTCCTGAACTGTCCAGTTGTATCGTTCGATGGTTGTTATTACATGACTATCTGTGATCGTGACATTGTCACCGCCCATGGGTTCGCCAACAATGGAGGTGTTTTTGAATCGGAATTGAAAAAATGCATGTTCGATGGAGTGGTTCCAGGCCCGGGCGGTGGTGGTGATGTATGTTAATCGACATTCGTTAGAGCTGGACCGCGCATAAACGCTTTCGAATTTGATGGTAAAGTTCAGATCTTCGTATGGGTACACGGTGATATTGAATGAAATGGCTCGATTATGATTATCATTCGGCTCTTGGTATTCAAAAGGTAAATACGAGCCATTGGAATAAACGTGCCAGACTTCAATACCATAATGCCCGTATCGCTCGTCGCCATAGCCTTCATGTTCGAAGAAGGGGAAAATTATTGTTTGATTGATTGTAAAATTCGTAGGATTGCTTATCGTATACTCTCCCGTAATCACGGCCACTGAACCCATCTCGAATGTCACTGCCTCGGATTTGAGAAATAATGGTGTTTCCGACACCGGCATAGGGTTGGAGCCGTCATCAACGATAATTGGTTGAACCGGTATGGGGTTCGCAAGAACAGAATAGGGCAATGGTAGTATGAAAATGCCCATTACTAATAATATTACGATATGGATTATTTTAAGATCCATGAGTTTGCCTCGTCTCCAAATTTTAAAGTGATGGTATCTAATTATTATGTAATTACTTAAAGATTATGGATGGTGGTTCGGGATAGGTGCCGGATGGCAATATACAAAAAAGTTTATAAACATCCATGTATATATACGGGTCTGTGTATATATGATAAGGAATAACTTCCATGAGCCGTGAGATATTTATTGCAGGACCGCCAGTTGAAGGCGAATTGTTTTTTGATAGAGAAGAAGTTATCAATGACATTGTTAATGCTACTGGTAACAATTTTGCCATAATTGGAGTCCGGCGAATTGGGAAAACTTCTCTAATTCGGAAGCTTGCTGGGGAATTCAAGAAAAAAGGCAATATATCCGTTATATTATCAATACCCGATATTAGGCCTCTAAATGAAATAAATTTCTTAAAAGCTTATACCCTAGCAGTAATTTCGGCCTACACCAGACATACGGGCGAAAAACTCTATTATAAAAAAATTAAAATGTTTTTAGATGGTAAATGGGATGGCATAACATCATTTCTTGAGGGCATCAGAGTTGGTTATAAAGACATTATTAAAGTATGGTTTGAATATTCACAAAACAAACAAGACTTGGATGCTCTGCTTGAAAACGTAATTCAATATCCAAATAACTTTGCAAAAACTCTTTCTAAAAATAAAGAGCATGAAACACGATTTATAATAATGTTGGATGAATTTCAGAAGATAAAGAATCTTGGTGATGAGTTCCTGTGGTCATTACGAGAGCAAATGCAAAAAACAAAAAGAGTTAATTATATAATTTCAGGCTCAGCAGTTGGCATGATGAACAATTTTACGGGTAATGAAGGTTCTCCATTTTATGGATTGTTTTTAATAAAAAATCTAAAGGGATTGGACAAGAACGGGGCAATATCATTATTAAAGAGATTGGAGCAATTCAATATAACGATCCCGGAGGATGTTATCGAAGATACTATTCATAAAACCTCATGTTACCCCCTATACATTCAATCATTTGCACTTTCGGCTTACCTTTATGCAAAATCCAAGGGTAAAAGAAAGATCAGACATGATGATCTTAAGAACATTTGGAAAAAAACCTACGGATTAATATTTTTACATTTTCATGATTTAATTAGCAGGATCTCAGATAAAAGTTTTACAATTCTCCGAACAATGGCTGTTAATGATTTGCATTCACCTGCAGAGATTGCCAGGTCAATAGATGATAAATTAACAGCGATGGGTACCTATCTTCCTCGTCTGATAAACGAAGGATATATCGTGCGTGAGAGTATGGGTGTATATAATATTTCGGACCCGATCTTTAAAGATTGGCTTAAAACTAATTATGGAGAATATCCTTAGGTTTTTATGTTTGCCCTGGCTTGTTTTCGGCTTTAATTGGTTTTTCAGTTTCAGTTTTTTGAGTTTTAGATCTCGTAGCTTTGTCTTTGTTCCTTTTTCTTACAGCCAGTATCGATATTATCACTGCAATGGGGATCAGTACCGCCAGTAGTTGAAACGTCTGAATGGGATTTGCTCCTGACTGGTCCTTGTCCTTATCCTGCTCATCGTCCTCATCGGTCGGTATCACCGGGCCGTCACCACCTGTATCGTCGTCTGGGTGGTAACCCGAAATATTCAATTCTTCCATAGAATTTTCGTAAGACATGAATAGCTTGGCATTTGACATGGCAATGTTATCGGGGTCGTACATTCCATAGGCTCTGGCCGGCTCTATTGGTGCGAGTACGACATCCGAGACCGTGAATTTATAGGTGAACGAGATATCGTTAAGCGATCTAACGAAGAATGCAACCTTATTACCACTTATCGTGTAATCCATGATCTCCGGTTCCGATCCCTTTACGGCGTCCAACGTGGTTGTCACGAAATTACATGACGGCGGTAGGAGATCTTCAACCACCGCATAATACACGGTCTCTTCCGAGTGTGCCGAGATATTGACCTCGATGGTTTCGCCAACCGCGGCCGAGGATCTGCTGTAGGTCCGGGCAACTGTTATGTTATTTTGACTGCTGGTAAATTCAACGATGTTTGATGTGGCTAGTGTGGTCTCGTCCGAACTTTTAAGTTTTACCGGTGGTAGCTGCCCGCGAAAATCTTTATTCAACTTCATAGTATAGGTAAAATTATCGCTGCCATCGAGATAAAATATCGCTTGGTTAACATCCTCACCACCCCCGTGGCTGCCAACAAGTTCAAATGCCGACGGTATTTGGTCCACCATGTACGATCCGACTGATTGGTTCAGCTCGCCGAGGAGTTCTATTTTCACCTGTACGCTCTCGCCTATTTCTCCAATGTTTTCGGAAACCGACTTCTTGACCTTTAAATTCTCAATGTAAGAGCCGGGTGTGCCGCTGCCTGTTTTGGATCGTTCGGCCTCTAAAGTAACAGGTCCGAAATAGCGTCTTATGACGCCGGATTCGCCAAACCCGGCCGTGAGCCGGTATGAGACGATTATGGGCGATATGGTAATGTTGCCATGTGTTAACGGCATCAGGTAGACCTTGAATCGCCACACATCATCTTCCAACTCTGGCTTGACCTCCTCGACATACAGGACCGATACCTCATCGCTGTCCGGTACGATAATTTCTACATCGACCATATTTACGGCTTCGGAGTTCTTGGGGTCCACTTTTACCTCCAGGACGGAATCTTCCAACTCTGTCCCGTTTAGTTTCGCCGGGATGGAAATTACCGCTTCGGTGCGCAGGTATTCTACGGCCGTAAGCTCGTAGAAGAGGTCGCCGGTACCGCTTAATGATATTTTGACCGTGTTCTTTTTTGACCGATCTACATTTCCGGTCAGGTCTATTGCATCCATTGCCGAGTGGAAGTTTTGTTTTGCCGTATATGATTCGTCCACATGAACTTTCTTGACAACTTCACCGTTGGCCGAAACCGTAACATCCATATTAACCGGCTCCGAGTTCTTGACCACCGCAAGAATTGCATGCATGGCCGAAATGGTGTCGGAAGTGGTTGCCCAGCCGCCCCAGGGTCGGCGGAGCGCCGAAAGGTATTCGAGTGCGCCTCGGATCTCGGCTTTATATTTGTCATACCCGGTCGTTGCTAGTGCGTATGTACACCAGCCGGTGGCCTCATCGTTTCCACCTAGAGCCGCCGTGCTTTCCCAGTGGCTGCCTGTGCGTTTGGAAACTAATGTTTTAATGATGTCGGAACTGTCATCGCCGTTCACATTCAAAGCCAGGGCATAAAATGCAAGTACGTATGGATCCTGTATTTTGCCGGCTTCGTGATCGGAGTCAAGAGCTTTTAATACCGCATCCACATTGGAAGATGACGAGTATGCCAGGGCATAGGCCGCATACGCCGTTGCAATTGTACTGTCGTTACCCATCCAGGCAGATGCCGGTATTCTACCGTTTTCATCCATCACCGAGCCAAGATATTGTTGTGCGCCGGCTATGGTGGAAGGATCCACATAAAAGCCCGTTTTATCCGCCCGTGCCAGGCCATAGAGAACATATGAGGTCATCCACGGGTCTGATGCATCCGCTTTCCACCAACCCCAGCCGCCGTCGCCGTGCTGGTATGAATACAATTGTTGAACGCCTTCCAAGATCTCATGCCCGAGCCAATACCTGATCTCTCGAGTTAGCTTGCCGCTCTCATCAAGATATTCCCATAACAGTATGTTGGGTAACAGTGCCGACATGGTCTGTTCGGTACAGCCGTAAGAGTATGATGCCAGCGCTCCGGCGCCATCCATCAATAGACCGGAGTACCCCGGGCTCAGACGAAGTGTGACCTTTTCGCTGCCGTTGAGAATGTCTGGGTCGAAAGAGAATGTTATTTCTTTCGAGTTTTCATCGACCGCGCCGGCTTCATGGATCACTTTCAAGGCGCCGTTGGGCCTGATATAAACCGATCTGGTCAAAGCATCGGTATGGCCCGCGAAATCCGAGCCGATAGCCGTTAGACTTTGCCAGTCGTAGCCGAGAATGTTTACGATAAACTTTACATCCCGAACCTCGCCATCGGCAAGTGTCACGGTCCTTTCGGGTGCGTCGAGGATCTGCAGCCACCCCTCGGCCTTCTTGATACCGAGCGTTGCAGTGATCGGTTTGCCCGCAAAATTATATGCCCTGATCGTAATGGTTGTCTGGTCATCTTGTCTCAATGGACTTGGAAGCTTCAGGTCGATAAAAAAGTCTTTGGACACGTTGAAAGTAGAGATCCCGAAACAACCCAGTAGGTCCAAGGACGATGCGAGTGCTTTTATCCGCCAACGGCCGATGTTATCGGGTAGTTTAATGGAAATTACACTTTTCCCGTTCATCACAAGCCCCGGCTCGAAATACGCGGTCTCGGTGAAGAACTCGCGGACATCGGTGGATTCCAGTTCGGATTCGAGGCTGTCGCCACTTTCATCTCCGGCAAAATTGACACCACCCGATTTGGGAGATCCACCCATTGTAATATCATTATCACTATCCCGGTCATACTCGTCAGACCAATTTCCCGATCCATCATCGTAATAGCTGCTCGGTCCTCTGATTATACGTCTGACCTCGGAACTAAAAGCCAGCCCTTCTTGTTTAATGTAAAGGACCTCCCTCAGGTTTTTGGATAAATGGTGCCCGCGGTTGAGCCAGGATGGGTTCAAATAAGATGATAATTGAATGGTGTCTCTCATGGTATCCTCTACAAGTTCGTACACGCCCTGGTCTGATATGACCAGACCAAGTAAGAAATTGTTCGTGCTGATCTTGCCATCTTCCAGGATCGTTACCGTTAGGTTGAGCAGCTCGCCGGGTTCGTAATCTGTCTTCTCCGGAGCCAATAATAATTTCAGTTCGGGTATTTCCGGTGATATTGAGACCCACTGAGAACGATAAAGGCCGTTGTCAAGATAATGGACGTGTATATCGGCCATGGCCCTGGTATTGAAACCTCCGATATCTTCACTGATCTCTTTTCCCTCAATGACCATGGAAGTGAATTGGGCGAGATCTCCGGAATACGCATCTATAAAGATCTTGCCGATATATGTTTTCGAGAACTCACCAGTGACCGTAAAATTGCTGTCCGCTTTGTAACTCTGTGGTGTTGATAATGACAATACATTGGATTCGTGGTCTATAACCTGGATGATGTGAGAGACCGTGGCATTTTCGTAATCCACTTCTATATTGAACAACCCCGGTAATAAACCCAGGGGGACTGTCCATGTGAACTTCAGCTTTCCGGTCTGGTCTATGTTGAAGGTCTTTGAAAATAACAATTCGCTGCCGTAAGTTTGGTAATAGTGCCCATTATAATAGGAATTATACGGTTTGATCTCCACAACGGCTTCGCCCGGCACACCCGTGTCATTGAGCAGGTCATACTGCTCCAGCATGATATTGACCGTATCGTCTCTGGCAAAGTAGACGTCCTCGGTGCTGACCCGGTGGATATAACGATAAATGGGCATGGAAAGTTCGGCCTGGGCGTCACCGCCCTCCACAGCCTCGGCAAAAGCTCCGAACTCCAGCCAATAATAGTCTCTCTCCAATAAAGTTCGTGTATCGATATCAAAGTTCAGGATCGAGCCATGCCATGTACCATTTGTATCGGTTGTACCGTTATACCACCGCGGGCTAAGGGCAGTGTTTTGAAGATCTTTAGCCGTTAATCTCAATGAAAAGTCAGTCTCGGGAAGTTGGTAGTATGTACCTGCTTTCTCGTAGCCCAATGAGATCGACAGATCGGGCACATCATCAACGGCCCATTGGGTTTTGGATGATGTGATGGTGAGTGTGGTTTGTGCACCCTCGAGGGGTGCGGCACCCACATAATACGCCTTTTCATCGGCTGCCTCATGCTCAAGATCGTCGTAGAACTCGGCCGTTACAAATATGCGCGTGGCATTGTACGGGACATATAAAGTAATATTGGCCCAGCCGTCAGTTACATTCACGCTCGTGTCAATGGTCCGATCGGTCCGATACGACTCGTAAGGTTGAGAATACATGTCAGGAATTCCATCCATATCGTACCAATACCATCGATAATAGTAAGGTACCTGGTTCTGGAATTCGACCGTAAAATTCACCTTGCCTTCCCTGACCGCTTGACCAAATAAGTATTCCACATAGGCCGAGATCGTTATGTTCTCTCCCTGGACCGCCTCGCCCTCGAATAGCGTGATCTTCACCTCTGGTGTGGTATATTCTTTAACATCAAAATCAACCGAACCAACCTGTAAATCATTATAATATACCTGGATCCGGTACCTACCCCAGGGCGCCTTTTGGCCTATCGGTATATCGATATTTCCACCGCCGTATTCGTTCAATAGAACGGTTTCACGGTAAATGTCACGTCGATACGGGTCTCTGAGCCTGATCTCCGCCTGGCCGTCTGCAGGCGTCATTTTATCCTTATTAAAAACCAGAAACCTGGCCATGATCATATCATTGGGATGGTAAAGGGGCTTGTTCAGGGTTATGAGGCCCTCATAGGATTGGTCCCGTAAATAAATTGAAGTGGTGATCGTCTCGGTCAAGCTGCCTGTGGATGCTGTAATTTCCATTTGATTGAAAGATTTACTTGGCGGCATGAAACTTACAATGATCGAGCCGTCGCTGTCGCATTTGCCATTAAATACAATCATTTGTCCCGAGTTACTCGTGGTGAGTGTCACGGTAATATCCGCAGATGACGCTGGCGTATTCCGGCCCTGTTGTACTATTACTCGGAATTGAGTTTCTATTCCACTGACAAGTGTGCTTGGTGGGTTTGCGATTATTGCAAGCACGAATATCCGGATGCTGGTTTCCGCGAGCCAGTCACCATAAAAATTTTCTATGCCAAAAAGGTCGAGGAGCGAGGTGGTTTCAGGGTTGAATATTACGGCGCCTTTCAGCTGATGCTCGCCTTTGGAAAGAGTTGAAAGTGTTACGTCCGCCGAGCCGGCCACCGGTGTAAGCAGGCTGTTTTTGGATCCGTCCAGATATGCCTGGATATCGTATAGGTCATCGGGATCGTTGACCTTGAAGTATGTCTCGATACTCTCACCAACGAATGCTTCGGTCTTCAGCGACCAGACATTAAGAGCTAATGGCGAGTTTACATAGAAATAGGTTGTATCATCAACAGAGTAGGAGTTGTAGTAGGTTAGATAGAATTTTGTGGTGGTTGGATAATCTGCCTCTGTCCCGAAACTACAGGTGAATTGATACCCTCCTGGTGTGGTGATCGGGAAGGATAATGTGCCGTTTCCGAGCACATTTATCGAGTTTTCGGAAATTATTGTTGCAGCGGTTTGCCTGGCTGAATGATCGTAGACCGTATACAATGCATAAAGGAACGCTGTCCCGGTCCACGGGTTTGCATTGGCCGGGTATCTCTCGATTATACCGCGTATGGATCTGCACTCAATATATCTATCATTGAATGCTGATGCACCCATAGACTCGGCATCCAAAATATACCTGTGGACGGTTAGTCCTACCACCTGGAATAGCTCTGCGTTATCAATAGTATACCAGGTAACCTCCGGATCATGTACCGTCACATAACATCTGGAAAAAGTGAACTTTGCCGAGAACGTATAATCCCACGAGAAATTTGTGTTAAACGAATATACGGTGATCGAATAAGATCCGGCTTCTGAAAATTCATGCTCCCATACAAGTTCATCATTGACCTGGACCGTATTTGATGATGACCCGCCATATAATGATACCTGAACTTGCACCGAGCCGGAAGATAATACATACAGATCCTCGAGTACCTTTTGTGAGATCGAAACCGTACCCGTATAATGTGAGAGGTTTACACTGGGGGCTGGGCTGAATTCATAAAAAGAGATGTCGAAGGCGCCGGTCATTCCGGGTAATAGGTTGCGGTATTTCTCGGAGACCGTGGCGTAGAAATGTGGATACACCGTCACATAACAGTATCCACCTTTACCCTTGCTTTCAAGCCAATCTATTTCATACTTTGATGTTTGGCTCCCAAGCGTGTCGTCGCCCATGACAAGAACGAAATAATAAATGCCGGCATCATCGGGTGTAAAATTTGAACTGCTTATTCCGTTTGATAATGTAACGCTTTGTTTCCATACAAGTTCTAAATTTCCATAATAGCTGCCCCAATAGACCTTTAGATTTCCGACCTCGTTATCGACTGGAACACGCGTTCCGTGCGGTAATAGCTCCTCCGCAGATATATTTAATTTGATTGTGGTTCCTTCGTCTACCAGTACCGCGGACGGCGTTATATCTACCAAAAATACATCCCAGATCTCGTCCTCGTTGAGGAGCCCGCCCTTTGGTGTTGGGTCCTCATTGTCGGGTATGTAGTCTCCATCGGTGTCGGGATTTTCCGGGTCGGTACCGATATATGTCTCGTAAAGATCGTCCCAGGTATCGCCGTCTGTATCAACGGCAACGGCAGATATTATGCTCCCCGGCACAAAAAATAGAAAAGCAATTGCTAAACATTCTAAAATTCGAATTTTTGACTTTACGCTCATGTATCTCACACCTTTTTTATTTTAAATATAAATTCTGGTACGGTTTTGGACTGATTATTAATCTTTTCCGTTATTGTGTAGTTTATTATTAAGCATTTAATTAATACTACTTTTTGGGTTAATGGTTTAGTATTCATAAATTAATGAGTGGTGATGGAATGAGTGGCAATGAGAGATAGTCCACCGGTCTGCTGGTCTGCCGGTCTATCAGTCTATCAGTCTATCAGTCTACCGGTCTATCAGTCTACTGGTCTACCGGTCGACCAGGTGACTAGCTGACTGGTCGACTAGCTGACTGATTGACTACCTGATTCATTAAGTTTTTCAACTAACAATGTAGTGTTAATCAATAATGATTGTTACCATTGCGATTACGTAAAGCCTTGATTTTAAACATTACAATGACAATTGTGATAATTATTAAGAATGGAAGTATAATTGCGGCCAATAAATTTGTATGGTTGTGATCCCATACATCGTCATTCGAACGGGGTGGTTCTTGAACATATTCAATAGCATAGAATTTATTACCTGTCGTCATGATGATCTCGGCCTGGCCGTCACCATCTATATCTGCAACCTCAAAGTCTGATATATCATCGCCGGTAGTAAATTCCCAAAGGTGTGTGCCATTTTCCAGATCATAAACATACAACTTATCATGCGACTGTGCAATAATTTCATGCTCGCCATCCTTGTCGAGGTCGATTATTTCCAAGTTAGAAAGGAACGTTTTTTTCCCCAAGTCAAAAACCGACTCTACTTTTTGTAGCACTGTTCCATCATTACCATCTATGATGTAAATATCCGGATATGAAAAAATTGTCACCTCTAGCTCGCCGTCATTATCCAGATCGATTAAATTGAATGATTGGACACTTTTCCAGTTATATCCCTGGGTCTTAGTATCCCAAATTAAATTACCATTACCACCCTCTAACACATAGATATCATTTCCCGAGCGGCATACGAGTTCCACACCAGGTTTAGCTGCAACATTACCTACTTTAACATCGGTAACGTCAAATTGAAATCTTTCACTCCCGACCTCTTCTTTATTTTCCATATTAAAAATCATTAATTTTCCATTATAATCGCTAATAATTAGTTCTGTTTTACCATCATCGTTGAGATCGTTCGCAAAAATATAACGAATAGAGCTTATTCCATTATCGCCCATATCCCAAACCTTTAGTATCTCGCCCGTTCCACCATCGTTTAGATAGATCTCATCGTTCCAGGTAAGCTTAATAACATCAACAACACCATCCGAATTAACGTCGGTTACCAGCTGCTCTCTTATATTGTAGCCACTGATACCCGTAAGCTCACACTCGTGCTCTAAGTGTCCGCCGGTACCATCGAATATAAATAATTTCTCATCAGTTGCCAAAATAACATCCATATCACCATCGTTATTTGCGTCGTAGACCTGACAATTCAAGTAATTACTGCCCTCTGTATGCATCCAGTTCACATTGCTCAGCCTTTTTATCATTATATCGTCTTCAAGCGCTGTTAACGAGAAAAATCCCTTGAATACTGCTAAACAACAATCTCCCGCAAACATAAACATCGCGGCTATCTTGTCGCTAACTTCTTCAAGCTCTGTAAGTGTGATCATTCCATTATACTCTCTATTAAAATTCAAATCCTCCATTGATGTTGAACTGATCGGTAAATCTGATGGTGTAATAAAAGCCAGCGTAATTTCAGTATAGCCTTCGATTATCGATGATATTTCAAGCGGGAAAAATAAATATCTTGATTTGAATTTATAAATAATGGGGTCCACCGACTTCTCGTTGGGTGTAAGATTGATCACATCAAATACAAAATATCTGATTTCTTGACCGGTATAATGAGAAACTACCGAATCCAGTTCATCGGGTAATTCTTTATTTATAATCCCCTTTCCCTCCAAAAACTCGTTCACCCATTTTGTGAATTCTATAGGACTGTTGATCTTCACGGCTGTAATGTCGTGTGGGCCGATCTGTTCCCAAAACACTATTTCAACATTATTCCCAGGCGCCATTTCTCCTTTTTCGTTCAAGGTATTACTATCCTGTCCATGGTAATATCCATCCCTATTCATAATCTCCTCGATCTTCTCGAACGATTCCACCGAGCCAAGCTCTACTTCGGGCAATGATGGAAATGGTACCATGTGTAATGCCTGTGTGTTTTCTTCACTATATACATCCACGGAAAGTATCATGATCTCGTCCGTGCCGTCCCAGGCAATTATTGCCTTTTGCCCCGGCTCATACACCGAGAACTCATGAAATGAGATCATGCCGCCATCTGCACTGACTGACCCAGCACATAATAATGGTAGAACGAACACCATCATGGTGATAAGTATATTTGTGACGATCCTTTTATGATTGTTTGGTCCAACATACCTATGTTCTTTTTTTTGTTTCATTTTATTCACTCTGGGTCTCTTCAACTTTTCAACCGTGTAAATTTTACTTCCACAGCTCGATGGTCAGCACACCGTACATCCCGCAGGCCATGTACACTTTACCGGTTGCCGGGTCAACACGCAGGCTTGATAACCAACCCTGGATGGGATAATACCCCATGAACTCGGGTGAGCCGATGTCAGATATATCGTAGATCAATAGGCCGTTTGCATCACTCAGCTGGATATATAACTTATTATCCTCGAACTTGTAGATCGCGCCGTAATTCTTCAGACCGATCGTGGTTTTTAACTTGAGGCTCGCCGGGTCCTGTGCGTCTATGATCTGGATCTTGGTCTTGATGATCGGCTCTTGGGGCTCTCCATAATCTGGCATGCCCTTTTCTGCTGTTTTAACCCCATCTTCGTAATAATAATCATCATAGCGATAATAGTTGTAATTATTGTACGAAAGGATAATGGCGGTATCCTGGATCATTATGTTCGGATAGGCGCTCCCCAGGTCGATCGCGTTTGCCAGTGTTGCGGTATCGCCCGAGAGCGAGAGTACGTTCAGGGTCTGCTTATAGTAGTAATTCTCGTCATATTCCGTGGTTCGCGTATAGATCACGGTGCCCGCATCATTGACCCCCAAAAACTCGCCGGGGATGCTGATGGGCCCTTGTAGCTTTGGCGATGCCGGCGTGGTGAGGTCGAGCTTGGTCATATAATATTTAACATTGTACTCCCACCCATAATTGCCGGCCTCATTATATTCCTGATGGTACTGAACAAGATATAATGTCTTGCCGTTTGTGTACATGCCAGTGATGCGTGATGTGTTTTCCAGTGTAATATTACCCGCATCGGTCGGCGAATCGGGATCGGATAGGTCGATCATATATATGATCTCGGTCAAATTTACATCTTCATAGTAATATGCGCGTGTCCTTGATTTTTCATCCTCTCTCGGTATTTCCTCTGTGCGATTTTCTTCATCATACTCATACTCGTATTCATCCTCGTAATAATAGATCCTATCCGGTTGGTCTGGCCGCGGATGATAGACCAGAATGTCGCCATCCACCAATGAAAATGTGTAATCCATACCCCCGCCGCCGCCGTAATAGCTACTGCCATAAGAGTACATATCATAATATCCGTAGTAATAGCCCTCTTGATAGTATTCCATCACAAAATCGCTGCGCAGCACCGGTACTTTCGGGTCAGAATAATCGTAGATCAGCACACGACCCTGTGACTCCTTCTCTTCAGTCAAATATTCATTACATACCAGGTAGACGATTTTGTCATTTATGTAGGTCCTGACAACGTTATATTTCATGCTCTTTTCCACCAGGTAGTTCGTAGTATCTGGCTCATCTGCGGGGACCGTGCGTAATTTGGTCACCGAGGATCCGGCGTTATAATCGTAGTCGTTCACAACCTGCACGCAATACTCGCCCATTGGAATGATGTCCACTATATTGGAGCACAGCTCGAGCATTGCAGTAACCTTTGGCTTGTCCCGATCGGTCGCGTCGATCACCTGTAAATGCCGGTAAGATATCGCAAATATCCGCTCCGAGGTTGCTCGTGTGCGCTGTATGCCGCCCATGTGCTCGATGACGCCGCCCGCCACCAGATCGTTCTTATCCAGATCGAACTCCACGATCTGCAGACCGCTGTACGATCTGTACATTCCATCCTTGTCGTTGGAATATGATTCGAACGGCACCAGGATCAGGTTCTGGTCATCGATCACCGACAACGCTTTCGGGTCCCAGTTGGCAGTGGACCAGCTGTAGCCGTCACCGATGATCACACGATCTTCCATAACTGCATTCTCGGGGTCAGTAACGTCAAAGAGCGATACCGCCACTCTCTGCTGGCCATCAGAATCGTCAACACCGAGCGCAAGGATCTTCAAACCGCGCACCTCCATGTGCGTGACCCAACCCGGCATCTCCAGTATATCGGTCAAGACCGGTTCTTTCGGGTCGCTAAGGTCGAGAACGTCGAGTGGGTCGATGCTGTATGGTAAATGGATCGTGTATGCCCGTTCGCCCGCGAAGCGCGTTGCCATGAGCGTGCCCGCATCATCGATCGCCAGGTCACCCAATTTCGTGATCTCGTCGGGGTTCGATGTGTCATATATCCAAAGTGTGGACGAGCCGAGCGGTCTTTCATCTTTATCCCAATCCCAGTCGCTCCAGTCCGGCTCGAAATGTGTCACGATCCTGAATGTATTATCATAATAATCCATCTGATATCGGTCTTCCAGATGGCCGGCCACTTCAAATGTGTCGCGTACCTTGATCTCACCATGGTAGTCGGAGATGTCCACATAAGTGACCTTGGTGTAATAATCCACTTTTTCTTCTTCATCGATCTCAAACATGTTCCAAGAATCATCATATTCGGGCTGTGCAACGAAGATGGCCTGCTCGGTCACATGGATCTCGTTGGATTCGCCGGGGAACAATACCCGATCTACTTCGGTGATCTCATCCAAATTTTCCATATTGATGGACACCACTATGGTCCCCTCCTGGGGCTCGAGGATGTCCTCGTCATCGTCATCTACTGCCACCTTTTCAGATGTTTCGGGGACGTCTTTTTCCTCTGGGGCTTGGTCCTCATCGGGATCGGGTGGCGTCTCAGGCACGCCGGGTTCTGTGGAGTTCTTAGTGTCCTCTTCTGCAACCTCGGCACGTGTACGTGTGGCCTCTTCTCTAATGGCGCCATCCATGCTAATGCCGCCGCCATCCAGAATTCCAAAATAGCCGTCCTCGGTATTGGCCACCGCATAGATGACCTCGCCAACACGGCGCGTGTTTGTAATGAACCCTTCCAGCTCGATATATTGCTGAACCGTTGGTTTCTCATGGTCGGTAATGTCGATTATTACTATCTCGCTCCCGTGGCGGTATTCTGGCGAAACCGCGGCGTCCTCGGTCCACAGGAAGGCGTTGTAATAGTGTGTCAGTATCACGTACGCCCTAGGCTCTACGATATACATCTCCACCGGATGGCCGAACAACGGCACGCGTGATGCCAATTTGGGCACGTCCGGGGTCGATACGTCAATGATCATCAGACCGCGGTACGTGTTCAATACATAGAGCGTATCATCAACCAACTTGATTATGTCCGCTTCTTCGATCTCGCGCGGTAGGCTGGCCCCGCCGGCCTCGGTTTCTTCCGAGGTTTTCAGATCGGCATTATCTTTATCGCCTTCCCCATCGCCAGGTGCGGCGGCATAATCATCTTCCAATTCCGAATTTCGATCGTCGTTTTCCGATGAATTGAACTCCGTACTTCCCAGCGCGTCTGTTGCAAACGTTAGCTGCTCGTCCGTTAAAAGCTCACCGAACCATTCCTCGTTGGTCAGGCCGGTTATCTGGTTCGTCCCGGGCTCTATGACCTGCTCCTCGTAAGTTGTGAGTTTTGTACCCGTGGGCCCATCTCCTGTTGACTGGTCGTTTCTATCGCCCTCTTTTGTAAAGATCGGAAACAATATTCCTGCGATCAATAGTCCAACACAAATAAAGGTCAATACACCTATCCTAATCACTCTTTTATCTACTGTGCTCATTTTCTACACCTCTAATTTTCTAATTCAATTCAATTTCTTATCCTAACTTTATCTCTACATATTTTTTACTTAACACCTATCACCTACAACCTAACACCTACAACCTAGAACCTAAAACCTACGTCACCGTCACCTCTACGGGTTCAAGCTCGGCAGCCAGTTCGGGATTGTACATATCATAAGCCAGTATGCCCTGGATCGTGCCGCGTATAGGATCATTGGCTTCCAGATGATAAATGACCGTGATAGTTTGACCATACGATAGATCTTGAATATACAAGTACGCCTGGCGGTCGTTTATCTCGTACTGAGATATCTTACCGTCAGCCTTCATATCCTCAAAATCAGCTTCCACGAACGAGAACCCCACAGGTGCGCGAAGGTCTACAAGAACCATCTTTATATGGTCCGCCGAGCCCAAATAGCTGAGGTCCAGTGTCGCAGTCATGCGGTCGTCTACCTTGATGTTTGTGGTATCATACGATATGTTCAACACCAATTCCTGAGGTTTATCCACGCCTATCAGGTCCCATGGCATATATTCCTCATAATATATCTGGTACATCACCGACCCGGCGCCGGTGGTTGTAATGGTAATGTCGGCTTTCTCAACACCTACCAGATACGGCCGCAGGTCTATCAAATATGTGATGTCCACATTGGTCTCGTCAAACTCGATCTGGTCGACCGGCACACCGTCGGCAGATATTTGGATCGTCAACTCTTGAATATTGTTCATTCCCGCCACTTTCAATGCCTGGAACGCCACGATCGTATCCTGTGTGGAGTACCACCCGCCGAGCCCCTGGCGGTTCTCGACCAGGTATCTAATACCTTTTTGTACGGTTGCGCTCCCGGGGCCTTTATTCTTCGCCAGCGCCATGACCGCGTACCCCGTGGTCTCGATGAGATGGTAGTTGCTTCCATAACCATATCCGCCTTCCCAGAGGTCCATGTCGTCCGAATCTGTGATCATGCTCGAGCCGCTGGACCAGTATACCGTACCGTTTTCCGGATCCTCCACCTTGAGCTCATCCAGGCGTGACGCCAGCTCACTTCTAAGTGTGGAATCGCCCTGCCCGTCTTCAAGTACGGTCAGGACAAGCGCCAGGGTGTATGGGTCGTCCCACACCTCCGTCTCTTTTGCATGATCCTCGATATAGCCCAGCGCATCCATAACTGCCGTACTGGTTGGTGAGTAACCGCTGTAGATAAGTGAGTGTGTGATGTAGGCCGAGCATGAGATCGTTTTGGCGCGTAGAATGGGATTCGTGAACTCGTACAGCCCGCGTTCAGGGAACACGAACGAGCCGTCGGTCTCCTGCTGCGATATCAGCCAGGACTGCATATCGGTGATAATGGCCTGGTCAACTTCAAATCCAGCGTCGATGGCATCCTGGAAGGTGATCACCCCCCATGACGTCAACCACTGGTGCACATCCTCATCGCCCGGGAACCACACGATTCCACGGCCCTGGCCGTTATTTGCATCCATCAGGTATTGCAGCTCGTGCTGTATGCCCTGGGTCACGATGGTCTCGTACTCGAACATCTTCTCTTCAGTAGCGGTATCCAGCTTTTGAACGGTGTCAAATGCTAAAATATCTATGTTCAATGTGGACATGGACTGCTCGCCGCAGCCGGAAACGAATCTGATGAACGATTCGGCGCCATCCAGCAGCACCGCTTCCATGCCGGCCTGGAGTTTGACGAAGGCATTCTCCGACCCGGGCACACGCCCTTCGGTGAGGGTAATGGTCTCGGTTTTGGTTTGGTTGTCCGATAGCTTGCCGTTCATCGTATCACTGACGCGTTTTCCATCCGGGTCCACACGCATAGGTTTGATCACATCGTCCCAACCTTTGCCGTTATACCCCGAAACGGTCACATTATGCTCGCCCACTTCAAGTGCGCGTATATTGAACATGACCTTCGAGACATTGTCCGCAGGCACGGTTACTTTCTTTGTGGTATCGTCCAGTGCCTCGAACCATGTGTCCTCCTCGAGATAAACCGTAATTTCATGTGATATGTTATCATAATTATATACCATGATCCGCAGCGGGAACGTATCGTTCCTAATCACGGACACGGGTATGTCCGGTTCGATAAAGAACTGCTGGAACACGGTCAGGTTCTCGTTGGCCATTCCCAGCTTGGCGTTCTTGGTGTTGGCCACCGCCTTGATCTCCCATGTTGTAATGGAGTCCGGCGTCATGAGCTCAAGTTCAGCGGTACCCGATTCGTCCGTGATAAGCACAGGGTTCCAGTACCAGGTCTCGGGGAAGTACTCGCGCACGTGAACCTCACGCTGCTCGCGCTTGCTCGAAGGGTTCTCGTCTAAGGGGTCAGTACCAGAGGTTTTCTCATCGAAATCGGTATAGCCATCATTATCATCATCACCGTCCATTATACCTGTCTCCTTTGCCGGTGCGGGAAACCTATCTTCCATTGCACCGCCATTAACCTCTTCCCACTCGTCCATTGGTTCCTCTGCAGCTTTATCTGCCATACCATCGCCATCGGTTGACTGGTTGCCACCGGGGCCACTATCGTCTGTTTTCTTGTCCGGGTCGGATGGAGATGAGAACCCAACATATTCTGCGAGCTCGGATTCTTCACCGGTTTCCAGTGTATCCAGGTTTAACATTATTCCGCCAAGCACAGTGGCTATTACGAGAACACACAGCATTCCCATGGCAAGTGCGGGTCTTGGGCGTCGAATACCGTAGAACATAACCCCGACCAGGCCTATGAACACGAAGATGAATATCCCGGCCCAGTACATATCCAAATAATATGTCTTGGTCTCCTTGGCATTATCCAGTTCGGTGTTGTAATTATTTTGCAGCCCGATCTTCGGATAGCTGTAACCTTCCTCGTATGCGCCCGGGTCAAGCACGCTTGTCTGGGGCAGCGGTATGCGATCACTACTGCCCCCCACATCGGGGCTGAACATATATTCCCACACCTGGTACCGGGGCTCCAAAGCGGTCTGCTCCAGCTCGAAATATATATCTGTAAAACCACCGTATTGCTCGCTCAATGCATATAACGCCTGGTCGATCATAGATATGCCCAGCGCACCCTGCACGGCGGTCTCACCCTCTGTAACCGTGAATCTCAATGTCACTGGCTGGTGCGGGTTATAGATCTCGTCGTCTTTCTCTATCTTGACATTTAATTCACCCACCGGCGCAACCGCAAGCTCGAGCCTGTCGGTTACGACGGTCTCGTCCTTTTCGATCTTGTACACCCGGACATAAGCGCTCCCCACCATGTCGGTTGTGATGTCGAGCTCGAAGCCAGCCTTACCAAGAGTGCCTGATGAAAGCTTGAAGGCGCCCGTTGTAACGGTGAAACCGTTTGAAATTACATCGTAATATACCCACTTAGTAAAACTATCGCCGCTGTAATATACATCAAACTCTGCTCTATTACCCACAGAATAATACAATTTATCGGATACGAGTTTTAGGCCGGTGCTTGGTATAAGCTCGAAAACTTCAGTTGCTCTGGTGGTGCCCTTTTCTACGGTTACGTTCAATTCGGTCTGGTCGTCGTATTTGAAATTCACTTCGGCCAGGCCCTTTGCATTGGTTTTACCTTTCCAGACCTCTGAGGCGTCTAAATGTGCGGAATAATTTGCGTTGTTGATTATGCTTCCATCGGGCGACTGGGCCAATATATAATATTTGGATTCGGCGCCTTTGAGGTTGGTATCCGATATCGCCGTGATAAGTATTGGCTGTCGTGCAATGCTGATGGGCAATAGCTTTGTCTCCGAGTGCCCGGATGGGTCGGTGATGGTGGCATTCAACTCGACCAGGCCGTTGTCCTGGTTAATGGGCAGCCCCACCACATATTCGATGGCCGGTATGTTAAACGAAAACTCACCATCCTCGGTCAGTTTGCCGCTGGTGTGGTACTCTTCTTTCCAGATCCCGCCGTAATATGTTCTGAGCTTTAGCTCGATGTCGCCTTTCACGGGCTTGCCGAAGAAATAGTTACATAATACCGCGCCCTCGATGTTCTCGTCTACCGTATACCAACTCTTGATCTCGTCAAACGATATCCGGAACCTTGGGAGTACATATTCTTTAACCGTCACCGATTTTTTGGATTCCTTATCACCAACCTTGGCGGTGATCTTGTAGTTCCCCAAAGACATCTGGTCGGTGACCGTGAAGTTCGTGCTTGCGATACCGTATTCATTGCAATCCAGCTCGGCCCTGAATAGTTTTGATCCCTCGGGGTCGTCTATCTCGATCGTAATATTTTCCGTGTACACGCCACGGGCCTCGCCGTACATCGCCAGTGTTCTGATGTTTATCATCTGCCCCGGCTGGTACAGTGGCTTGTCGGTGGAGATCAGAATTTTCAACACTTCCTCGGTATAAGGCATATTGCCCGCCGCGGGCCCGTCAATGATTATTGGCTGTTTCAGCTTTTGCTCGTTCACTGTCACGATCAGTTCTGCACTGCCGTTATAATCATCGGGGAGCTTGAGTTTGGGCGTAACAACACCCTGCCCGTCGGTCTTGACCTCGCCGAGTGTCACGCGCTTGGTATTATTGGCTTGCGTGTATTCTAATTCTATCTTGACCTCTTGACCGCTTATGGGCGCATCATCAAAATCGGTTAATGTAATAACGATGGGCGCCTCACCGGCCTGTTGGAAGTTGTTCGAAAATGACATTGTAATGTTTTTCTTATCCTGGAGATATACCATATCCATATTGGAAACAAATAATCCTGCGCCGACCAGCACCGCCAGGACCACGAATACCGTTCCGATCTGTAAATTGGACTGTTTCTGGTCGCGCTGGTGTGACCGGCGTTGGTTGTATTCTTTATTGTTTTGCAGATGCTTGGGTATGCTTTCTCGTTTCGGGTCGTTAAATATATTGAATTTCATAGATCTCACCTTTTGGTTTTTTGAATAAACTTTAGACCGTGTTGGGCATATATAAATGTGTTTTATACATGTAAATTACATTTAAAGATCGATTTACATGTAAATTGATGAGGGGGCAATATAATACTGTTTGTTATTTGCAAAATGCAAAGTCAAAAGTCAAAAGTCAAAAGTTAAAAGTTAAAAGTTAAAAGTAAGAATGTAAAGAGGGGAATGTAATTTATTATTACTGAGCATGGGAATGTGATTGGTTGATTATGAATATGGGAATGTGATTAGCTGATTATGAATATGGGAATGGGGATTAGGATTGCAAATCCCTACCAAGCATCAAGTAATCCATTCCCTTATCATTAATGTTAAATTCATTCCCCACTAAGTAATATTAGAGAAGAATATAAAGCGCCTCTGTACTTTGGATGAAGGATTCAAGATCGTTGATGGGATAGAAATTATTTGTTAACCCCCACCCCACATAATAAATTCAAAGCATGAAATCCGAAATCCTAAACAAACTCCAAGCTCTAACTGTGGAAAAGTCGAAGAGTTTTCCAGAGCAAAATGATTTCCTTTAAAAAATCATCTAGAGCTAAAAATTCTTTTATAGGGAATATAATAAAAAATAGAATTTTTACCTCGAGCTAATTTGCTTCAGCAAATTAGCCTAGTGTTCCAAACTACAAACAAAGAAACGGTTTGGAAATTGTAAAACTCGAATGCCTAAAAATGAAACCGCAGATTAACGCCGATAAACACGGATCAGACAATCTCTGTGTTTATCTGCGTTTATCGGCGGTTAAATTAGCCGAAGAAGCCATCGAACGTAGCACAAGCATTTTTAGAAAAACATTTCCCTGGGGATATCTGTTGATGAAATCCCCCGCCCCTAATAGAACACGGATCTAACGGATGTTGCGGATCATCACGGATAATATATTTATTGGGGTATTGGAAAGTTAAAAGTCTTTCTTCATTTTTCGATTCTTATCCGCACCATTCCCCAATATTAACCACGAAGACACGAAGGACACGAAACGACGTTCCAGTCAGAGTGTTTTCGTGCTTTCGTGGTTAAAAACCATCACATCAATCCGTGTATATCCGTCCAATCCGTGTCGTCCGTGTTCTATTCCATAAATTCAACTTTTTTATTATTTTCATACTTCGAACAAACTTTTATTTATATTCAAATTATTCCTAGATATGTTTACAGGGTCAGGTGAGGCAAACTTGGACGAAACTGACAATAAAATCATTGAATACATTAAAGAGTACGAAAAGGCCACGAGTGGAGTAATCGCGAAAGAACTTAAAATCAACAGAAGTACGATTTCCAGACATCTTCAATATTTATATCGTGAAGATTGCATCGAAGAATTTACTGAAAAAGGCCATAGTGCATGGAGAATTAAAGAAAAAAAAGATGCCAGTGTACAGAAACCAGAATCTATACAAAAACAAGCTGAAATTTCCAGCTTCACTCCCAATCAAAAATTTGAATTTCATATGTCCGGTGGAACGGTAATTTTTGGAGACCAAAACATCTATAATCCAAAAATAGTACAATTAACAAAGCCACCAAAAGAAAGCATTCCATCAGAAATGGAAGAATGGGACAACCGGGCCTGGTTGATTATTCCTAAAAATTATAATGATGGCAAAATAGTCCCTAACCAAGTGATTGAGGAATATAAAAGAAAAATTAGAGAAAGATTCGGTGGGTCAACAATCTTTAATGATGTAACTGGAGAGTACATTTCGAAAGTCGGGGATGTTGCAATAGACAATAATCTAGTTCTTATGATTGGTTATTCAAGAGATGATACTCAAGCAGGAAGGGCATTCTTGCAAGAATTGGCTAAAGAGATAGCCACGGACCTGGGTCAAGAATCTGTTACGCTAATGTTCGATAAGGCAATAAATAAATTTGTTAAAGCTGAAAATCAGGCAGGTGGAGACGTCATCGATCAATTTAAACCCTATAATTATCCGGTTGAGGAGAGGGTAAAACCCTCAAAAGTCACAACGCCTTTGCCTATCCGTCCTAAACCAAAACGTTTCGTAGGCAGAAAAGCAGAGCTTGACTCTATAATCAACAAGCTTGATGCAAATAATCTTGCTGTTGCTGTAGGCATTGCAGGTATCGGCAAAACCTATATTGGTGCTGAATTAGCAGATGAGTTTGACGATGGCAGTAACATCTTTTGGTTCGATTTCATGGAAAAGGAAAGAAAGGGCTTCGATCTCCTTGCTAGATATTTAGGAGTATTCTTTCAGAAGAATGGAGATAACGAGCTGATCAACTATCTAGATACAGGAGGATTGAATGAGAGCGATAAAAGAGCTTTGATTGTCAGTAGCATGAGAAAACGCAGATATTACTTGTTCCTAGACAACTACCAGGAGATAAAAGATGAGGACACTAAGAAGCTGCTTGACGAGATTCTACAAAAGAATGATAAATCTATGGTTATGGTCATGACTAGGACAAGACCTGTCTTTCTTCCTCGTGGTCTGGATAGAAATTATCTCGTTGATGTGGAAAAGATGAGCTTTGAGGATGCAAAGTTGCTATTGAATAATATTGGGATCGATAGCGAGGGATATCAAAAGAAGATTTGGAACGAGACTGGCGGTCATCCAAAAGCTATGGAGCTTTATTCAAGCTTCTGTCGGTTGGATAAAAGAGATGTGATTAGAAAAATTGTAAGAAGCGAGAGGAGTGAAATTCGTGTCCTCTTTAAAAACGCTTACTCTTGTTTGAACGAGGACGCACAAGAGGTTTTGACCGGCATCTCTGTATTCTCTGAGTACGTGCCATTAGAAGCTATTGAATTTCTGATTAATGCATATGAAGATTCGCAGGAGGAAAATGTCGAGAAGGAAGAAAATAAAGAATTGATTGAAAATGCACTGTCAGAACTTGAAGATTGGAGATTGGTCAAATTCGATGAGAACAGAATAATAATGCATTCTCTTATCCAAGAATACGCCTATGACAGTTTAGAGGATAAAGAGGACTATCATGCTTTAGCAGCAGAATATTATCGCTCGATCGAAAAAACACCCGAGAACATTCTGAATGTATATTATCATCTGGACAAGGCAGGGTTGAAGGATGAGGGAATTGAATTTCTGAGATATGAAGGGTGCGAAATAATCAGACGACAAGGGTATTGGTGGGAATATATTGCAAAATTGAAGGAAATAGCCAATTATTTGAATAAAAAAGGGGAAATTGAAAAGGTTGGTTATACCTATAATGAATTGGGCTATATACTTGACCTTCTCGGCGAACCTGCTCAGGCATTAAAGTATTACAAGAGAGCGCTACAAAAAGCAGAAGAACTTAAAGAGGAAGATAAGATTGCAACTTGCCACAACAACATCGGTATGATTTACGCAAATAGAGGCGACCTCAACAAAGCGGACGAATACTTTAAGAAGGCTTTGAAGATCGGCGAGGAGCTGGGTGATAAGAGTGATATTGCAACAGCAAGCAATAACATCGGCATGATCTACCACAATAGAAGCGACCTCGACAAGGCGCTCGAATACTATCAGAAGGCTTTGAAGTCATTCGATGTGTTGGGTGATAAGAGTAATATTGCAACAGCAAGCAACAACATCGGCTCAATTTACAAAGCACGAGGCGACCTCGATGAAGCGCTCGAATACTTTAAGAAGGCTTTGAAGATCGACGAGGAGATGGGTGACAAGGTAGGCATCGCACTCCGTAGCAACAACATCGGCATGATTTATAAAGCACGAGGCGACCTTGACAGTGCGCTCGATCACTATCAGAAAGCTTTAAAAATTGATAAAGAGCTGGATGACAAGGCGGGCATCGCAACTCGCATCAACAACATTGGCTCGATTTACCACGATAGGGGCGACCTCGACAAGGCGTTCGATCACTATCAGAAGGCTTTGAAGATCGACGAGGAGCTGGGTGATAAGGCGGGCATCGCACTCCGCAGCAACAACATCGGCATGATCTATCACAATAGAGGCGACCTCGACAAGGCGCTCGAATATTATCAGAAATCCTTAGGACTGTTAGAAGAATTAGGCGATAAATCGCACATGGCGATTTGCTATTGTAACATCGCCTCCATCCACGAAGAGAATAACAACTTAGACAAAGCGCTCGAGTTCTTCGAAAGAAGTCTTGAACTTTACATACCATTGGGCAACCCTAATGATATAATCGAAAGCTACGAGAACCTGATCCGGGGCTATACTAAAAAGGGTGATGTGAAGAAAGCTAAAGACTACGAAAAAAAGTTTGCAGAGTTCAAGAAGAAGATTGGCTTTTCTGAAAATGAATAAATTATCAAGCTAATAGCTTAGCAATTGTCTTCGGGTAGAAGTGAAAAAGAAATAATTAAGGAACTAGTTGGTGCATCCTTACCTAAAGAAGATGCTGAAAAATTCTTAAGACAGTTGCGAAATCGATAAAAGATAGGGGGTATAGCCAAAGAATACAGCTAAGTAGTCATGCAGAATGATAATATATTTTACATAACAACATAGAAAATCTAATAAGCCAAAAAACCATTGAGCATCATTGTGAGAATGTGAAAGCTGAGAATCTAAAGGAACTTTGGAAGAATTTCGACCCGAGAAAACCGCTTATGGATGAGGACTTGAAATTGTACTATATTGAAATCGCTCATTCCCATATAGCTGAGATGAAAACAAAGCTTATATTGTCAGCTGCATCTAGAAAACCCTCAAAAATGCTTTTTACTGGGCACAGAGGCTGCGGAAAGACAACTGCATTGCATAAATTAATATCAGAACTGGTGGAGGAGGAGTTCTTTATTGTCTATTATTCAGTCTTCGATGCGCTGGACATTAATGATCTGTCTTACATTGATGTTCTTTTTTCTATGGTAACAAAGATGCTTGAAGAAATGGAAAAGGAAGGGGTTACGCTGAGTGATGAGGTCCAAAAACGGCTGGACAAATGGGGTTCTAAAACGGTAGAGACCATGATTAAAGAGGGTAAAATTGAGAAGAAAGCGGGATTGGGATTGAAGATATTCTTTGTAGATTTAATGGCACGAATCAAGAATGAAGAGACGACGAGAATCGAGATAAGAAAAGAAATTGAACCTAAGATTACTGAGTTAATAGATATATTAAATGATATGGTCACAGATGTAGAGAGATCTTATAAAAATGCTAAGCAGGTATTATTTATTGTGGACGATCTTGAGAAGGCAGACATAGCAACTGCAAAGAATATTTTTTACGAACACAATGTGCAACTGACACAACCTATTTCCCATATCATTTATACGATACCTATAGCATTGCATTATTCAAGGGAAGCTAAACAAATTGATATCAGTTTTGACTGGAGCTGCGCACACCCTAATGTAAATGTATTTAATCGAGATGATAGCGAGAATGAGGAGGGATGGGGAACTCTTAAATCCATTATATCTCAGAGAGCAGATATCCAATTATTTACAAGCGATGCTTTGGACTATATCATTAAGAACAGCGGCGGTGTGATTAGGGAAATGGTACGGATAATTCAAGATTCTGCATCCGAGAACATTACCAAAGGTAAAGACAAGATAGACTTGGATACAGTAGAAAGTATTGTAAGCGAAATGAGCAATACTTATAGAAAACAGTTAAGTGCAGAAGACTACGATGTTTTGAAGGACATTAACAGTGGCAATAAGGACGTGAGAAGAGATGAGAAGTTGGTAGGCCTGCTTCATAATTTAAGCGTTTTGGAGTATAAAAACCATGACATTTGGTGCGATGTGAATCCCATAATTAAGCAGTTTTTGAAGTGATGCAGGTGTTAAGAGTTGAAGATGCTACTCGAATTAAAATAGATAAGTTGCATACCTTGATTGCCCTTGGAGAGGAGGGGATTATTGTCTTTGTTTTGTGCAACGAGCCTGCACTTCAAAAGAGGGTCTATGAAGAGTTAGAGTCTCGGATAATTGACGACAGAATAACGATTCATCCAATTTACATGAATGAGAGTAAGACCAACTTAGTTGAGGTTATTAGAGACGTTTTGCAGTCTAAGGGCTTTTCAAAGATGTACTCAAAGAGCAGAGGCGCTTTCTTTGTATATGGCTTAGACAAAGCATGTAAAAAAGAGATCGCAGGAAAACCTGAGGCAATTCTCTATCTGAACAAGCTAAGGGATGATTTCCTGAAGATAAAGCAACCGGTGATTATTTGGATTAACGACACTGTTCTGGATATGGTTCTGAGATTTGCCCCTGATTTCTGGAGTTGGAGAGCGACCCTTATTGAATTTAGATTAGAAAAAGAGATGCCGATGGAAATGACTCGGGCAATGATGGCGCATGGGGCCGAGTTTTACGAGAATCTTGACGAGCTAATGAAAAGAAAGAAAAGGTATGAAAAATTATTGAAAGAGTACAAAAAGCAGGGTATAGATGATAAATACAAGATTGCACGCTGGTTAAATTCTCTTGGATATGTACATTATTTGGTTGGTGAATATGCTCAAGCAGTCGAAAAATTTGAGCAGAGCCTAAAACTTACAAAAGTACTCAGGGATAAAGCAGGCATCGCAGCCAATTACAACAACATCGCTTTAATCTACAGCGCAAGAGGTGACCTCGACAAGGCGCTCGAATGCTATCGGAAGGCTTTGAAGCTCGACGAGGAGCTGGGCGACAAGGCAGGCATCGCAACTAGCTCCAACAACATCGGCTTGATTTACAAAACACGAGGCGACCTCAACAAAGCACTCGAGCACTATCAGAAGGCTTTAAAGATTGTAGAAGAACTCGGAGATAAGCAAAAGGTCGCAAAAAGTTACAACAACATCGGCATGATTCACAATACACGAGGCGACCTCAACAAAGCGCTTGAATACTATCAAAAGGCTTTGGAGATCAGTGAGGGGTTGGGTGACAAGCGTGGCATCGCAACCCGTTACAACAACATCGGCTCGATTTACGCAGATAGAGGCGACCTCGATGAAGCGCTCGAATACTATCAAAAGGCTTTGAACATCGGCGAGGAGCTGGGTGACAGGGTGAGCATCGCAATCAATTACAACAACATAGGCTTGATTTACGCAGATAGAGGCGACCTCGATGAAGCGCTCGAATACTATCAAAAAGCTTTGAAGATCGACGAGGAACTAGGTGACAAGGCAGGTATCGCAACTCGTTCCAACAACATCGGCTCGATTTATGCAGATAGAGGCGACCTCGATGAAGCGCTCGAATACTATCAAAAAGCTTTGAAGATCGACGAGGAACTAGGTGACAAGGCAGGTATCGCAACTCTTTCCAACAACATCGGCTCGATTTATGCAGATAGAGGCGACCTCGATGAAGCGCTCGAATACTATCAAAAAGCTTTGAAGATCGTGGAAGAACTCAGAGATAAACAAAAAATTGCAGGAACTTACAACAACCTCGGCATGATTTACAAAGTAAGAGACGACCTCAACAAAGCGCTCGAATACTATCGGAAGGCTTTGAAGATCGGCGAGGAGTTGGATGACAAAGCAGGTATCGCAACTCTTTCCAACAACATCGGCTCGATTTATGCAGATAGAGGCGACCTCGACAAAGCGCTCGATCACTATCAGAAAGCTTTAAAAATTGACAAAGAGCTGGATGACAAGGCGGGCATCGCAACTCGCATCAACAACATCGGCTCGATTTACGCAGATAGAGGCGACCTCGACAAGGCGCTCGAATATTATCAGAAATCCTTAGGACTGTTAGAAGAATTAGGCGATAAATCGCACATGGCAATTTGCGCTAAAAATATCGCCTTCATCCACGAAGAAAATAACAACTTAGATAAAGCGCTCGAATTCTTCGAAAGGAGTCTGGAACTTTACATACCATTGGGCAACATCAAAGATATAATCGAAGGGTATGAGAATCTGATCCGGGGCTATACTAAAAAAGGTGATGCGAAGAAAACTAAAGACTGCGAAAAGGAACTTGCGGAGTTCAGGAAGAAAATAGGCATATTGGAAAAGTCAAATTTCAAAAGTTAAATTTTAAAAGTGAAAATTCCAGTTTTTATTTCGACTTTTAACTTTTACATTTTACCTTTTCAATTTATCAAAGAATAATAATTAATTACCATTAAACCTATACTGCATTGCGATTGTCATGTCATTAAAAAAGAAGTTTCTTGAGAAAAAGATCGAATGTCCACGATGTTATGTGCCTTTAAAGCGCAAAGAGGTTGATGTTTTCGGACCGAATGTCTTCATCGACCTCTGCCCGAAATGTCACGGCCTCTGGCTGGACCGCGGCGAGCTGGAGAAATTGGTCAAGGATAAGAAACTATCCGATTATTTGACCAAGGATCTCGGTACGCAAAGCAAGAGCAAATTGGTGTGCCCCAGGTGCGGCGGTTTGATGGATATCGAGAGTGCGGACGAGGTTGAGGTTGATGTGTGCCTGACCTGCCACGGCGTGTGGCTGGACCGCGGCGAGCTTGATGAGCTCAAGAGAAAGTCGAAAGATGGTTTCAAGGGCGATGATATGGAAAAGGCGGTGGAGCGCTGGGAGGAGTATGCAAAGAAGTCGCGAAAATCGTTTTTTAAAAGATTGATGGGTTAATTTGAATACTTATTTGTAATCGATATATGCCGTAGCCACAACTAGAAATCGTGAGATCATGGGAAAGGATAAAGATAAGCTGGAAAAGAAGCGCATAAAAGCCGAAGCGAAGGCGCAGAAGAAACGGCTGAAGGCCGGAAAGGAGCCTGTGCTTGCAGAAACCGAGGCGCCCCGCACCCAACCACCAACGACCAAAACAATAGTACCGACCGAGCCATCAGAACAAAAAGAGAGGGTGGAAAAAGTTCCCTGGTACAAGAACCCGGACTGGATACGGGCGATCATTGGCATTGCCAGCCTGATCGTGGCGATCATAATATTGATGTTGAATATATATAAATAGGCGAAATGGCATGTGATATGTAAGTAATAAACACATGGGGGTGGCAATTATGATTTGTCAAAGTTGTGGAAATGTTGTCGATGAGGGGCGGTCCAATTGTCCAAATTGCGGTGCGCGTGTCTATTCAGCACCATCGCCTTATGAAACCAATGTTGCACAAAGACAGGTTTATGGTGGTTTTTTTGAAGAGAAGCGGAAAAAAAAGTTTTACAGGACGATTGGTGTAGTCCTACTAATTATCGGGATCCCGTTATTTATTATCGCGTTATTTATAGGAAATGTCATTAGTTGGTTCATTTGCGTCCCCGGATTTATTTGTATCGGAGCGGGAATTATTTGTATATTAACGAATTTAAAAATAACCGAATCAAAATTATGATGTGTCACCACATATTCCACTTCATATCATTAAAAGCAGCATTTCAAAAACAATAATTTGCCAATCTTTTTATAAGTTATGGCCTATGTGGATGTGGGTATATCTCCGAATCGAGGTGTTGAAATGAAAAGTGAGATCTTAGTGGTAATTTGCATGCTAGTGCTTATTTGCGCCAGTTTGAGCTTGTGTTTTGAAGACGATGATCGTGATGACGACAGTGGTGACGACAACGGTGACGACGGCAATGGCGGTGATGGTGTTTTCAAATTGTATGAGGGCGACGACGAATTTGATTGGGACGAGGATAATGAGAATGCAAAGCCATTGACCGGTCTTGAGGTTATCGAATTGGCAATGGCAAATATTGATATGTTGGCTCCAAACTCGAAATTGGTTGTCTTGACATCAACTTCAATTAATGAACAGGGTGCCGATAAGGCCACGGGTAAAGCTATTGCTTGGCAAATATATTTCTACAGACCGTCTGGTGATAAAACTATAAGCCGCGTTGTAAATGTGGCAGAAGGTGGCGGGATCATCGCTATGGACGATCACGAAGTTTCTGATATAGCGGCATGGAATTACAAAGATGCTACAATAGATACCGATGATCTGCCCAACATATTGGCCGCACATAATGCAACGGTTGATTGGTTGAGTGCGCATCCCGGAGCTACGGTAAGCATCCAGTCATCCTCCGGACCATTTGGCGGCCCCGATGAGCTTTCGTGGCTCATGTGGTATAAAGATGATGGGGATAGTTATCAGGTGTATATTTCTGCTATTGATGGGGAAATCTTGGAATAAATACTGGGGGGAGCATGAAATGTGTGTAAAAGGTGTGTCCAATAAAAATGACGAGGTTGAATTTGCCACTAAACCTTCAAAGACCAATCTCTTTAATATCTTAATGTTAGTGATGGTTTATCTGTTCATTTTTGCTGTTGGCTTTTTAATCATCTGGGTTTCAAATAGAAAAAGAAAGAAGAATTAATTACACTGGATCAAAAAGCTCTTGATGAAATTGAAAAAGTTACATCAATTTCTTTGAAATATACTGGAATTTTTATGATGGTGATGGGGTTGATTATACCGATCCTCGCTTCGTTTGTAATGTCAAAATCTGGCTATTCGTTCGGATTGTTTATGTTAACATTTATGGGTCCATTAGCCATTCTAGGGGGCTTTATTCTATATCGTAGATCGATAAAAACTGAAAAAATATCTAATCAATAATATTATAATCACCTAATATTATACACAAAAGTTACCAGTGATAATAACGAAGACGAGGTGTGTTTTTGAAGATAGATCCATGGTCGAGTTCCGCATATAACGATTATGCCCGCCTGCGTGATGAGTTCGGCATAGAAGAGTTTAATTTCCCTGACCTGCCAAATCCTCACCGGTTATTCCGCCGCGGCGTGATCTTCGGCCATCGCGGTTTTAATCCCATTATGGATGCGATCAGGTTCAAAAAACCCTGGTGTATATTAACCGGTCTGGCACCGTCCGGGCACATGCACATAGGCCATAAGATGGTCATCGATCAGGTGATCTATTATCAATCTCTTGGCGCCGAGATCTTTCTGGCAGTGGCGGACATCGAAGCGCTGGGTGTACGCGGCATTTCCCTGGAACAGGGCAGAAAGATCGCAGTAGAACACTATATTACCAATTATATTGCTCTTGGCCTAAAACCGGAGAATTGCCAGATATATTTTCAATCCAAGCGCGAGACCGTGAAGGACCTGGCATATCTGACGGGCAATAAAGTGAATCTCTCTGAGATGCGTGCGATCTACGGTTTTGAAGATTCCACGAATATGACCCACGTATATGCACCACTTGTACAAGTGGGCGATATTCTACATGTTCAACTGGAAAAGTACGGTGGACCCAAACCCACGCTGGTGCCGGTGGGTGTTGATCAGGACCCGCATTTACGCTTAACTCGAAATCTTGCATTTAGCTTCAGGATCTTTAATGTTACCCTCACTAAAGATAACAAGATCGGTATATTTGTAAAACCGGATGAAAACGTTAATGAGCTGTTGGATGAAGCTGAACGAATAATAAAAAAACTGGGGTTTGCAGATTACCGGAAGATCGCCAATTACAAGGCAATATACTTAGATGGCGCCACAACGAGCGACATTCCCAAGCTCGACGAGGCGTTAATACCGATCGAACAGCAGTTTGGCGGCTATGGCTTCTTCCCACCGGCCTCCACATATCACCAGTTCATGTCGGGTTTGACCGGCGGTAAAATGTCAAGCTCAGAACCGGAGTCGTCAATATTTTTATCTGATTCCCCCGAAGATGGTGTGAAAAAGGTGATGAGTGCCAAGACCGGCGGCGGTGTAACCCTTGAGGAGCATAAGGCTTCGGGCGGGCGGCCCGATGAGTGTACCATCTTCGAGCTGTTCCTATATCACTTTATTGATGATGATAAAGAGTTGGATAGGATATATAACGACTGCAAGAGCGGTTCCCGGGTTTGTGGTGCCTGTAAGAAACTGGCCAGTGAGGTTGTTTCGGCTTTTCTGTCTGATCTAGCTAAGAACCGTGAACTGGCAAAAAAGAACATAGATCAATATCTCAGAGATGATTGAACTCATTATAATTTTCCATTTTACAATTTAAAATCTTCAATTTTAAATGCCCTAAGCACTAATTCTGCATATCTCCCCCTCCCCTTGATTTCAATTGGAAAATATAATTGAGTTGTTCTAATCAATAAAGGTAAATTGCAATGTTGACATTTATTATTCGGTTTTTATTAAAAAAAAAGAAAAAATAATTATTAATACTATTATAATTATAGATATAATATTACATGAGTGGACAAAATGCGTATTAAATACCATGATCTGAAAAAAGCAAATCTATATAGAAATGCATTTTATCTAACAGATAGAGAAAATAATGAAAATAACGATCCATTATCAGAGTTATTTCATTGTGAAGATAATGGAGTGTTTAGGTATATTGGTGGACAGAACCTAGATCCGGTTAATATTGCATTATTGTGTTATAAAAAATATGCACCTGAGTTTTCAAAAAATATTGATGAGAGGTCCGGACTAGAATTTCTGAGAATTTGTTTTGAGAATGTAGAATCTGGTAATAGAAAGGACGTTCCACCTTTTTTTGTTTTTACCACAGACTTTTCCGGTCCACGTGGTTTAGACTTGTTATTTAGAGGCGTGGTTATACCAGGTAATCAGAACCAACCGCCCGATAGGGAGATGCATATAGTCTGGAGCTCAAAAATGGTAAACCTTTAACCGATAATTGCCCGGGGGTATGGCGTAAATGGATGGAGACCGGTGAATGCATTCTACATAAAGAATCAAAAATGACATCCTCCCATCCGATTAAAATCGGGGGTATCCGTTTGATTGACAGGAAGTATAGCAAAACCGACAACTTAAAACATAACCCTTTCAGGGTTAGTATTAAGAGCAGTTTTGCTAAAAGTTTAACTTCATGTCACCCAACCGGAACTTCCCGCATTTCAATCCCGAAAGTCACGATATCAAAGTCAAGATTGCAGGTGTTCGAACATCTGCACACTCTAAGCATAATATCAATTATCATATTGTTTGGATACCAAAATATCGCAAATTATTGCTCAAAGATAAGGTATGTGATATCCTGAAAGAAATTATAGAAGGCAATTGCGAAGATATGGGCTTGGATATGTTGGCATTGGAAATCATGCCCGATCATATCCATTTATTCGTAGGTGCAAATCCGACCCATCGACCTTGCGATATAGTTAAGAAATTGAAGGGAAACACATCACG
>JAEHCK010000120.1 GCA_020696345.1 Thermoplasmata archaeon
AATTTCAATCCGGTTTCAAACCTGATTTTGAGTCAAAACCATGGTTTTTCTTGATAAGTCGGGGTGATTTCACCCCGTTTTGAGCTACCTGTCAAATCATTTATTCGAATGTATTAGCGGAGCTAAGTGTCAGACTTGGGGTATAACAGTGGCAGAAGTAGTGCCAGTTATCACTGCCTTTCTTCGAATCCCTTCCGTCCTTGTCTACGGTGCCTCGCACCCACCCCCAACTCTTTTCCTCGGTACAGATTTTCATTATTTATCATTTTGATAAATATCATTAAGATTGTAGTTCCAGGTATTACCATTTATAAATGATTGAATTTGTTTTTTCAAATAACCAAATAGTGTTAAAGATAAAGAAGATAATATCACTGAATGATTAGATTGAGATATCTTTTCATGTAATTTTCCATATGAGGAACCAAATACTATTGGAATAATCCTATAATTATTATCGATACCCAATTCTTTTTTAGAATCTTGATTATTTTTTAAAAATTTTGTCAATTTCTCTAATTTTACAATTCTTTTAGAATATTGTGAATGATTATATTTACTTGAAAAATGACATTCACTAATAATAACATGTTTTGGTGTTTTATTATGAATTAGGATTAAATCAATATCTGTTTCTTTCTTTCCAATTTGATCTAAAAAGTTTGTTAAACATGGATGTGTTTCCTTTTTTATTTTAACTTCATTTCCTTTTGTAACTTTTGGATTACTATAATAATATTTTACTCTAATAGAATTTTCAAATCTTTGATCTTTTTCTAATTCTTCTTCTTTTCCAAAATAAATTAAACCTGACATAGTTGGTATATCAAACATTGAAAACGTTTTTCCAGTTAGTAATTCATATAATGCATCATTTAATAATATTCCTTTAATATAAGGATCTCTAATCAATTGTCTAAAAAAATTTTCATTAGAAAAACATAATAAACCTAAATCATTTGATTTAAAGGTATGCTCATCAAAAAAATAACATTTTAAAAATGATCCTTTAAGATTATTACCTTTTTCAAAAAATAATGGCATAATTAATTCTGGAAGTTTTTCCAAATTTAATTTTTCAATAAAATTATGATCCCAAGCTATAATCTCTTTTGGAATTTCATATTCATTACATAATTTATTAATTAGTTCATCTGGAATAAAATTGTCATTTAATACTAATTTTTTAGCTTTTATTAAAAAATCTATAGAAAGATTATAAGACATTCGAGATTGAAAAAGCCGATAGTGTTTTATACCCTTAAAACCCAATGATTTTAGATAATTGTCAAGCAATCTTAAAGGTTTAAGCTTTTTTTTCGAATCAACTCTTTCCCAATATTTTAAAATTATATTCATCAATGTTTGTTTTTCAAATAAATTCATTTTATTAATATCAGTTTTGTGATGGTTTTTAGATTTTTTTTCAATTAATGAACCAATTTTTTTCCATCTAATATTATCTGGAATTGAATCGCGAATTTCTTTTACCCATTTTAATATTTGCTCAGATGTAAAATAATGACCATATAAATGGTCATTACATGAAATTATAACTAAAACAATATTTATTCCAATATAATTTCTGGCATCATATTGTAATTCATCCCAATTAATATTATTTAAATTAATATAAGTTTCAAATTCATATTTAATTTTTCTCGTTCTAATCATCTGATTAAAAATTTGTCTAAGAGTTTTATCTTTATAATAATTTTTTTTATATGGCATATTACCAACCATTTTTTTTTAATTATAAATATTATTAATCTTTATATTATTACATTAATTTGCTTTTACTTTCAAAATCTTTCAGGCATGTGGGGTGATGAAACTATGATTTCCCTAAATTGGGAGAAGAGGCATATTTTTTAATTAAGTTTTTATCAAAATGAAAAAAACATTTATCCCACGTTTTATCATCTAAATTTAATATTTTAGGATAATATGCAAATAATATCACATTAGTTATTTCATAAACTTGTTTGAAATATTTATACCATATCTGAAAATACTCTTCATTATAATCAAATGGTATTATACCTTTAAGATCACCAATCTTTTCTTTTGATTTTATTATTCCAAAATGTGTTGTTGTAGATAATTTTCTCCAAATTTCTTTAATTAGATCCTTAATAGTTTTATTCTTATTGTACCAATCTAATCGTAGTTTCTTGGATATTATTGTTGCTTTATCTTCTAAATCAAAATCAAAAAATTGATCGATCATTCCATTGTTTCCAGAAAAAGTAATTTTTTTCCCTTTTCCTATTAACCAACTTCTTTTTTGGTTTAAAAGTTTCTTATAGGAGGGAGAATCTTTATCTCTAGAATTTATTAGTTTATCATAGAATAATGCAGTAATATGTAATTCTAACCATTGCCTAATTAAAGTTAAAGCCGATTTATAATGTCCACTTAGAGCTAATGATATGCTTGAATAAATAATATCATAAATTTCTGAATTTACATCTATAAGTGTATTAAAATCTGTATAAGAAGAAATAAATAGACCCTCTAATCGATTCAATGTATATTCCCAACATTTAAATCCGTATTCAATTTCATAAAATTTCTCTTCATTTGTTTTTTCAATACATTCATTAGTAAATTCTTTTGCTTTATTACTATACATTGTTGCTATATCTCTAATCATTCTTTCATATTCCATTTCCATATGCTCTTGATATTGTTTATCCCATTCCTCCAATTCTTCATCAGTAGGTTCATCATAATCTGACATAATTAACACCAATATAATAGAATTTTAATAGGTTAATTAGAAATTTAAATGTTAATTGCCCCTTCCCTAAAATTGGGAGAAGAGGCTTAATTATTAATCCCACCTATACTTCACCCCCCACTTCTTCCTTCTCAGCAGCTTTCCGCTCAGCCCTCTTAGCATCCAACTCCCGTCTCTTCGCCTCGCGCTTCAGCCGGTCCGCCTTCAAGATCTTCACGGTCTTTTCTATCTCTGCCTTTGACACTTTCTTGACGATCTCGCTCATGTCCTTCGCCTTTGTTGCGAACTTCTCGCCCTCGGCCGCGGAAACCCACGCCAGCTGCAGCCGGTTCTTGTCGATGCCCAGCTTCTCCAGCTTATCCCAGAGCTTGTTCACGCGTTTCTCGGTCTGGTAGTTGGCGTCGATGTAATGACAATCGCCCAGATGACAACCTGCCACAAGGACAGCCGCGGAACCGGCTTCGAATGCGCGCAGTACGAACTTTTCCGATATACGGCCCGAGCACATGGTCCGTATGATCCTGATCTCCGGCGGGTACTGCATACGGGACACCCCAGCAAAATCCGCTCCCGCATACGAGCACCAGTTACAGCAGAATGCAACAACTTTTTTATCGGCGTTCTCATCTGTGATGGCATCGATCTGCGAGTTTATCTGGGGATCTGTGAAATGTTTCATGGTGATAGCATCATATTTGCACTCGGCGCCGCAGGTCCCGCACCCCGCACACGCAGCCTCGATGACGGTTGCAAGTTTTTTCTCTTTATCAAGATCGATGGCATGGTACGGACAAACACGTGCACAGGCACCGCACCCGCGGCACAGCTCGGGGTGTATAAATGATGTGATCGCCTCAACCGTGACCTTGCCCTGGGCCATCAGAATGTTGGCACGTGCCGCAGCCGCGCTCGCCTGCGTGACCGAGTCCTTGATATCCTTCGGCCCCTCAGCACAGCCGCACATGAAAATTCCCGGTGTTGGCGCGTCCACCGGTTTCAGCTTGGGGTGCGATTCCATGAAGAAACCGTCAGACGTGCATGAAAGCGTCAACAGTTTCTGGATCGTGTCGCTGTCATGTCTCGGCTCGATACCTACCGACAGCACCACCATCTCGTACTCGCGCTCGATCACTTTGCCAAGATCGGTATCCTCTACCCGCAGTCGTAGGTTATTTGTCTTCGAGTCCTCCAATATCTCGCCTGGAAGACCGCGGATGAACGTGGTCCCTTGCGCCTTTGTACGCATGTACAGGTCCTCGAAGCCCTTGCCAAATGCGCGGATATCCATGTAAAATACCGTGATCTCCGTCTCTGGCCAATGCTCTTTGATCAGCAGAGAATCCTTGATCGTGTTCATGCAGCAGACATTACTGCAGTACGGGTTCCCGGCCTCGCCTTTGCGCGCCCGTGAGCCCACACATTGGATGAAAGCCACACTCTTGGGCATCTTCTTATTGCTCGGTCTCAGTAAACGTCCGCCCGACGGGCCCCCAGCATTGATAAGTCTCTCGAACTCCAGTGAGGTGATAACATTTTCAAAGCGTGTATAGCCATAATCATCGAGTTCTGTGGGGTCATACACATCAACACCTGTGGCAACTATGATCGTACCAACTTCCAATGCGATATCCTCTGCCATCATATCGTAATCGATCGCATCACGTTCACATTTCTCTTTGCATTTACCACAAGCGATCGGGCTGACGCCAAGACAATCGTCCATGTTAATGATATAAGCAGACGGCACGGCCTGGGCAAAGGGCGTATAGATCGCCTTGCGTATTGCCAGACCAATATCAAACTCGTTCGGCCTGATAACGGGGCACACTTCGGTACAGTCGCCGCAGGCCGTACATTCATCGGTCACATAACGCGGGGTCTTATGGATAGTGACCTTGAAATTGCCGATATATCCTTTAATATCCGCAACCTCGCTGTTGGTAATAAGTTCGATGTTTGGATGCCGGCCCGCCTCGGACATTTTGGGTGCAAGAATGCAGATCGAGCAGTCCATGGTTGGAAATGTTTTATCGATCTGGGCCATTCGTCCGCCGATGCTCGGTTCTTTTTCCACAAGATATACCTTATACCCAGCATCTGCCAGATCCAAGGCGCACTGTATCCCGGCAACGCCAGCACCGATTATCAGGGCCTTTCTTATTATCGGCACCTCGGCTTCGATCTGCGGTTCCAATAGACGTGCCTTTGCCACTGCGGTTTTAACCAGGTCTTTGGCTTTCTCGGTGCCGGATTTCTTGTCATATAAATGTACCCAGGAACAGTGCTCACGGATATTGGCCATCTCGAAAAGATACGGGTTAAGCCCACCGTCTTCGCAGGCTTTTCTGAATGTTGGTTCGTGCAATCTCGGTGTACATGAGGCCACAACCACACGGTTAAGGTTTTGCTCCTTGATATCCTGTTTGATCATTTCCTGGCCAGGTTCGGAACACGTGTACTGATTATCTTTTGACAGTACCACACCGGGTAATTTAGCAGCATACTTGGCCACTTTCTCACAATCCACCGACCCGGCGATGTTAAGTCCGCAATGGCAAATATAAACACCGATCCTGATATCATCATTATCATTAGCTTTAGATTGAGTAGATTTATCCTGCGGATCTTGTTCGGTTTTTGATGTATTTGATTTTTTTTCGGTCAACTTGTTGACCCCCATTATTTAATTATTTATGAGTTATTGGTAAATTCCAAATGACAAGCACCAATAACCAAATAAATTCCAAATAACAATGACCAAAACAATTTCTGGTAACGCCATTGGAATTTGGTTATTGGAGCTTATTTGGAACTTGGAATTTGGTTCTTGGAATTTTACTTCATCATTTTATTCGTAATTTCATATCTTAAATCTTTAAACCCAGTGCCTTTGCTACAAACACTGTGATATCTTCAATATCGATCTTGATTTGTGGTTCAATTTTATCGTTGTGCGTATAACATTTGAAATGTATCTGGCATTTGGGGCATGATGTGATCAATTTTTTCGCCCCTGTGCTCTTCGCCTCCTGCAGCCGTTCGGAACGTATGGAAAACGAAGTGCTTGTACAATTTGTCCAGCTGCTGACGCCACAACACAACGACCGGTTTCGATTATGCTCCATCTCGTTCACATTCAATCCCGGTATCGCCGTCAGTAATGACCTCGGTGCATCATAGACGCCCATGAACCTACCCAGCCGGCACGGGTCATGATATGTCACGGTCAGATCACGGAACATATTATCCTCCGGGAAGCTAAGTTTTCCATTTTTGAGCAACTCAGCCAAATACTCGGTAATATGCACCACCTTGAAATCCCAACCATTTTCGCCCTTTTCCGATCCGGTATCAGATGTCCGGTTCAAGATGTTCGGATAATCCCTTTTCAATGTCAAGTACCCCTCCGGACAAACCGTTACGATCGTCTTCACGTGCAGCTTTTTGAACGTTTTGGCATTTTGTTGTGCTAAGCGCTCGAACATCCCTGTCTCACCGGTCCAAACCAGGTCGTGCCCGCAGCAGCGCTCCTGCTCGGTCACCACAGGAACAATGCCCACATGGTTCATGATCTTGATCGCGGCCTTCAGGATAGTTGCACTATTAGCTTCAATATTTTCGAACATTGTCTGGAAGATAGGCAAACAACCGGTGAACAATAGTGTGTCGCCCTGCGATGCAACCTTCAGATCATCTTTATTATTATCATCATCATCTTTATCATTGAGCCAAAATAGTCTATCCGGTGTATGGTCCGGGTCTGGTATGGTCATTAACCGCATCAGCCCCTGCAGCATGCCGCCGTGCGAACAAACACCAAGATTTTCGGCCTTAACTGCCTCGGCACGCACCACACGAATGAAATTTGCAAACTCCACACCGGACATGCATCCATCGGCACAAATGTTACAGGTCAAACAATCCCATAACTGTGGGTCATTGATCACATCGTCATCGAAGCCCACTGTAGCGTTCTTGATAAGCAATCTTGGTGAAAACCCCTCTTGGTACCGCGACACCGGGCAGTTTGAAGTACATTTCCCACAGTCCAGGCAGTAGTATGCTTTTGTATCGTTGTATGCCTTCAAGATCGTGTCTCTCATGAGCCGATCACCGCCTCACTTGTGTCCGGGTTAACGTTAGGGTCAGAGTTTGAGTTCGAGTCGGAATTAGAATTAGATCCATATTTTTTCTTGTGTGATCGTGATTGTGATTTTGACCTTGATGCTGCTCGTTGTGGTGATCGTAGTTGTTGTCGGTCTGGTTTCAAATGGCTGGAGCCCAATGTCCTGATCATATCCACGAATTCCGAGATCAGATCGGCAAACCTCTGGCCTTCCGAGGCTGAAACCCACTGCAGCCGCAGCCGCCGTCCATCGAAACCAACCACATCAAGCAATTTCTTCAATTTCTCGATCTGTTCTTCCGCATGCAGATTGCCCGAAATATAATGACAGTCACCCGGATGACAGCCCGAAACGATGACGCCGTCCGCTCCCGATTCAAAGGCTGTAAAAATATGAGCGGGCTCTACCCTGCCTGAACACATAATACGTAAGATCCTTACATGCGGCGGGTACTGAATTCTGCTAATGCCTGCCAGGTCGGCGCCTGCATAGCTGCACCAGTTGCAGCAAAATGCCAGTATTCTTGGTTCAAAAGGTGTATCTTTTCCTACTTTTTTCAAATTCGCTATTGGCTTTACCATTAATTGGTCACCTCACCAAAAGCTTTTATCATGCAAGAGATCTGAATGTTCGTGAAATGTCTGATGGTCATGGCGCCGCTTGGACAGTTCGATGCACACACACCACAACCCTTGCAGAGCGCCGAATTAACTTGCGATACCCTCCTGCCGTCGGCCGAAACCTCGATGCGGATAGCGCCGAACTCGCAGAGGTCCTCACAGGTGCCGCACCCCCAGCATATCTGTTCGTCCACCGTGGATGTGATGGGCTCAACCGATAATTCTTCATTTGATACTAATGCGCCAACCTTAGCTGCCGCCGCATGGGCCTGGTTGAGAGAATCTATCACATCTTTCGGCCCCTGTGCGCAGCCGCATAGGTAAATACCCGTGGTATTGGTTTCCACGGGCGCCAGTTTAGGATGCAGCTCCATGAAAAAGCCATCGGCGCTGCGCGGTATCTTTAACAATTTCTGAAGCACTTCGGTTTCGGCAAGGTTTGGTATCATGCCGAGAGTTAACACCAATAGGTCGGTCGACAGCTTCACTTCCTGACCCAATGAGATATCGTGGACCTTGATCTTGGTCTTTGAACCCTTATTGCTTGGTTTGGGTGGAAGAGCATCCGGGAATTGTATGAAGTTCACACCCGACCCGCACGCCTCGTAATAAAGTTCTTCAGCGTATTTGCCGAATGCACGTATACCTCTATGAAGTACGGTGACCGCTCTTCCAAGTTTTACAAGCTCTATTGCCTGGTGTAAAGTAGTCTGGCAGCAGTACCTGGAACATCCTGTGTTGGCCCCGGGTCCATCAATCTGCCGCGCACCTACACATTGAATGAAAACAATATTGGTTGTTTTGGTTCCGAGCTTATTTTCTTTTAAGTGTTTATCGAGTTCCAGATTTGTAATTACATTTGGGTATTTGCCGTATCCAAACTCATGAGCCAATTCAGGTTTATACAACTCACTACCGATGGCCAGGACTATTGCGCCGGTGTTTAGCTCAATTTGCTTCGACTTTGAGGTTTTGTTTGTTTCATGAGACAGTGTCACATCAAAATTACCAACATACCCTTTGATCGCGACCGGTTTATAACCCAAATGAATTTTTACACCAGATCTTTTTAATTGCCGAATTTTTTTATCGAGCAACTCGGAGATCGGCCTATCCGAATGCGCCAGCTTATTCAGCTCGTTGAGTCTACCGCCGAGTTGAGGTTGCATTTCCACCAGTGTAGTTTTAATACCTTGGTTTGCGAGGGAACTTGCACATTCCATCCCGGCAATACCGCCGCCGATCACTAAAACCGACTGGTTGATAGGTGTGGATATAGTTTCCAGCGGTGCCAACTCATTGGCTCTTGCAACTGCCATACGTATCAGGTCCTTCGCCTTCTCCGTGGCCTTTGCCGGCTCATTCATGTGTACCCACGAGCACTGGTCGCGAATGTTGGTCATCTCGAACAGATATGGGTTCAGCCCGGCACGTGCGCAGGTATCCTTGAAGATCGGCTCATGGGTGCGCGGTGTACATGAGGCCACTACCACACGGGTTAGTTCGTGTTCTTTTATCATATCTTGAATGATCCTCTGCGCATCATCCGAACATGTGTAAAGATTGTCCGTGGCGAAAACCACGTTTGGCAACTTTTTTGCGTAACGGACAAGAGCGGGAACATCCAGGACACCAGCAATATTGATCCCGCAGTGGCAGACGAACACACCTGTCCTTGGTTCAGTGTCGAGCATGTCAATGTCATGTTTGGTGTTTTTGGAAGTTGTCGCAATATCTGATCTAGAATGGGAATATGAATGATGATCGGATGAAGACAAGTATCCTGCCGCTATTGCGGCGGCACCCGAGCCCTGGGCCACACTATCGGGTATATCTTTAGGTCCCTGTGCACAACCACTCAGTAGTATTCCCTCGCGCGTGGATAGTATAGCCGAATCTGGTAATGGTCGTTCTTTGAAAAACCCGTGCTCATCAAGTTCGATGTCCAGTATTTTCGATAATTGTTCATTGGTGGTATTGGGTACAACCGCCGAGGATAGAACTACCAGATCTGCACTTATCTCGTTGATCTTTCCTGCCTCCAGATCTTCAAACCGGATCAATACTTTACCTGACTCCGGGTCCTCAGTAAGGTCGGAGTAATGCCCCTTGATGAAGGTGATCCCTTCTGCCATGGCGCGCTGGTAATACTCTTCGAAACCTTTACCATATGCACGGATCTCCATACCAATGATCGTAATCTGATCCAGGTCTGGCTGGTGCTCACGCGCGATCATCGCTTCTTTGACGGTGTACATACAGCAAATACGTGAGCAGTACTCTTTAGAACGATTTTTGTCCCGCGAACCAACACACTGTATAAATACGATGTTCTTTGGTGTTTTTCTATCCGACCTTCGTAGGATCTTTCCTTGGGTTGGCCCTGAAGCGTTCAATAACCGTTCGAATTCGAGACCTGTAATGACATTTTTGTGAATACCATACCCCAGTTCTTTTAACGCGCTTGGATCGAACTGGTCATACCCCGTGGCAACGATGATCGAGCCGATATCCAGGGTCAAATGCTCGGGTTTTTGCTCGTAATCCACCGCATCGGCCTTACAGATCTTGGCACAAATACCACATTTGCCATTTTGAAGATATTTGCAATGTTCGCTATCGATCGTGTACACGAGCGGTACTGCTTGTGGGAAAGGTACATAGATCGCCCTGCGCTCTGCCAAACCAAATTCAAATTCAAAAGGTACTTTCACGGGGCATTTTGTGGCACATTCACCGCAACCGACACATTTATTCTCATCGATAAATCGTGGGTGTTTGATGACCTTGACTTGAAAATTACCTGCCCCACCCGAGACCGAGGTGATCTCTGAATTGGTAAATAAATGTATATTTGGATGCCTGGCCACGGCAACTAGTTTAGGAGATAAGATGCACATTGCGCAGTCATTTGTAGGGAATGTTTTATCCAGCTGTGCCATTCGTCCGCCTATACTGGGGGTGCGCTCCACCAAATATGTAATGATACCCGCCTCTGCCAGGTCCAACGCAGCCTGTATGCCGGCGATACCGCCACCGATCACCATAGTACCTCTGGGTAACTTTTTTTTGGGTCCGGATGAAGTTGTGGGCATTTCTGAGCCTCGAGTTTTGAATTAAATTGTATTTTATTTCAAATCCCAAATCTAAAACTCAAAACCCAAAGGAAACCCAAAACCCCAAATTTAGAATTTTTTATTTAGGGTTTACTTGGGATTTTGTAATTGGGATTTTCTTGGGATTTGGTATTAATGGGATTTAACATAACTAATATTATTATTTTGATCTCTTACCTGAATTAGCACCAATTAGTTCCATGCCATATTTATATCCCTTCATCAAGGCAGACATGTTCAGTTCCTCAGTACCCTTTGGGACCGAATTCAATAATGATTTCTTGATCGCTTTAATGGAAGCAATATCGGTAACGGCGGTTAAAAATCCAAGCATGACAATATTGGCAACGATCCTTCGGCCCAGTTCCTCTGCAAATCTAGTGGAAGGGATGGAAAATATAGTGATATTGCTCTCAATTTCTTCCGCTTTTATTTTTACTAAGCCGTCATCGATCAATAAAGTTCCATTTTTTTTGATATCATCTCCAAATTTGGTGAATGCCTCTTGTGACATTATAACCACGATATCTGGTATAGTAACTTCCGGATAATCAATATCCTCGGTAGCGGTTACCACATCCGCACTGCACGCACCACCCCGTGCTTCCGGGCCGTATGATTGGGTCAATACTGCATTATGTTTGTCATAGATCGAGATCGCTTTTCCCAGAATGAACCCGGATAATACTATCCCCTGGCCCCCAAAACCTGCAAGTTTAATTTCAGTCCGCGTCATAGATACGCCTCCGCTTTATCCTAGTGGTTTTAAGTTTATGGTGTAGATCAATGTTCATGGTACGTTTTAAGCCCGCTTCAAGTGTATCCGTGAATGTAGGTCTCTCTACATCTATGAATTTACCTACGACAATATCCGAGCCAAGTTGTATGTCTGCGTCCTTTGGGTCAGCACCATGTTTGATCACGGAATGATCTCTGTAAAATTTCATCTCATCTAGACCGGTGCCGAGTTTGTTTCGCCGGCCATAAACAGTTGGACACGGTGAGATGATCTCAATGAAACAGAATCCCGGTTTTAATAACGCCTCTTTCATGGACTGGATGAGCCGGCGCACATGCAACACGGTCCAACGTGCAACATATACTGCACCGCTCGCAGCGGCCACGTATGGAAGGTTGAACGGAAATTCAAAGTTACCATATGGTGTAGTGGTGGTCTTTGCCTCCATCGGTGTGGTGGGTCCGCCTTGGCCGCCGGTCATGCCGAAATTGAAATTATTTACACAGATAACGTTAAAATCAATATTTCGTCGTGCGGCGTGAATAAAATGGTTGCCGCCAATGGAAAACAGATCGCCGTCACCGCTGAAAACCGTGACCGTCAATTCAGGGTTCGCCAGTTTCAGACCGGTTGCAAACGGTATTGGTCGGCCATGTGTTGTATGATACGAGTCTACATGCAAATACCCTGCGGCGCGGCCGGTGCAGCCAATACCAGATACGATGACGGTTTTATCCAGTTCGATCTCGGCCTCTTTTAACGCGATGATATATGCAGATAAGGCAATGCCTAACCCACAGCCAGGACACCAAATATGCGGAATCCGCCCCGGGCGTAGATAATCATCAAGTGGATGCAATCTCGTGGTATCGTACCTCATCTAATTTCCCTCCTGATCACCTCTAATATTTCCTTTGGTTCATGTATGTTACCGCCCGCGTGAGGTATTAACACGGTGTTTGCTTCACATTTTGCACAGCGTTCGACCTCGTAATATATTTGCCCAAAATTTATCTCGGGTACAATAAATGACTTGACGCTCTCGGAAAGCTCAGCTATTCTATTTTCGGGGAATGGCCAAACTGTATTCAATTTTAAAAATCCAACATTAATGCCCTTTTTACGCGCCAATTCCATGGTATAGTGAGCAACCCGGGCAGTTATGCCATATGCCACCAAAACGATGTCTGCATCTTCGGTGTTCATTTCTTTGATATCGATGATCTTATCTGCATTTTTCCTGATCTTAAATACCAAACGTTTTATCAATTTGTATTGGGTCTCTTCATTTATTACCGGATAACCGCGTTCATCATGTGTCAAACCTGTTACATGTATTTTATACCCCTCGCCTGCATTCGCCATTGGCGGTACAAGATCACGATCGGGTTCAAATGGATAGTAATTATCGGGCCTTCGCCTTGGCTTTTTTCGGTTATAAAGCGGTATATCCTGAGCATGAGGAATTTTAACACGCTCGGTCATATGTCCCACCACCTCATCGGACATGACCAGCACAGGTAACCTGAATCGCTCGGATAAATTGAATGCTTCGATGGTGAAATCATAGATCTCCTGGGGTGATGACGGTGATAATGCAATGACCTCATAATCGCCGTGTGAACCCCAGCGTGCCTGCATCATATCACCCTGGCCCACCAAAGTTGGCAACCCTGTGGATGGTCCGCCACGCTGGACATTAACCACCACGCACGGAGTTTCGGTAATGATACCTAAGCCAAAGTTCTCCATCATTAGACTGAATCCGGGTCCTGAAGTGGCTGTCATGGATTTTACACCAGCACAAGAGGCACCTAAGATCGCCGCCATGGACGCAAGCTCATCCTCCATTTGGATATATATCCCGTTTACCTTTGGCAGCCGCCACGACATGTGCTCGGCTACCTCTGTTGCGGGTGTGATGGGATAACCCGCAAAGAACTTACAGCCGGCACTAAGCGCACCCTCAGCACAGGCGATATCGCCGTTCATGAAATGTTCACCAGTGCGTACCGGTCGTTCAGACATTTTCTGGCACCTCCTGGGCTTTTTTTGTGCTGGTCTTTGCACCGGATTTATTGGTCACTCCAGTAGACTCCTCGGTAGAGTCCTCAGGTAAGATCACATAGATGGCAAAGTCCGGGCAGATCAGTTCACATAATTTGCACCCGATACATTGCTCAGGATACTTGATCTCTGGAGGATGGTAACCCTTTGAATTGGATCTATCGGCTTCAACTAAAACATCTTTCGGACAGAACTCAATACAGAATCCACATCCTTTACAACGGTCATCGATTATGTAAATATCACCTTTTTGTGTAGTACATTTATCATAATCTAAAGGTTTGCGCCAGAATTTCATATATTTAGACCTCCAATGTAGGGCTATCTAATCTCCATGAGCAATCCATATAATGACTATTAAAATGAATAGAAAAATAAGCGGTTTTTGTGGTGTTCCGATAAAAAATCGAGGATATGACCTATGTGTAAAAAAAAGACGAAATTCTTCGTTCCGAGCATTAGAAACTTCCGGGTTATCCAGAATACTCGTTTTGGTACACATTTTCGAGACCGGCCAAGCGGTGCAATGCACTCTTATTAAATAAAGTTTATTATTGGTGATTGGGGAAATTTAAAATGTAAAACTGTAATTGTGATTATTTATTGATTGACAGATGCCTTGATCGATTATTGATTGACAGATGCCTTGATCGATTATTGATTGACAAATGCCTTGATTGATTGTTGATTAACAGATGCCTTGATCGATTATTGATTGACAGATGCCTTGATTGATTGTTGATTGACAGATGCCTTGATCGATTATTGATTGACAGATGCCTTGATTGATTGTTGATTAACAGATGCCTTGATCGATTATTGATTGACAGATGCCTTGATTGATTGTTGATTGACAGATACCTTGATCGGTTGTTGGTTGACAGATG
>JAEHCK010000272.1 GCA_020696345.1 Thermoplasmata archaeon
ACCTGGCCGGGAACGAGATCATATCGGAACCTTACAGAGTCAAGATCGACATATCGAAACCGATATTCTCGGAGCCGGTACCCAGCCCCACAACTTGGTGTAATAGAACGCATTTACAGTGTAATATTACCATCTCTGACCCGTACAGTAAACTTGATGTGCAGAGTGTAAAGTATTCGATCTCGATCAATGGCACCGATCACTACTCGAACTGGCGTGCCGTCAATATTAAATATCTAGAGAAATACTATCATAAGAATATAACAATATCATGTAACGAGACATTTGCCGAAGGCGTGAAGAATTATATTCGCTGGAGGGTCATGGATACTGCCGGGAACATGATAATTTCGGATGATTACCATATCCTCATTGACATTTCTATATGTGTGTTACAAAACCCAACCCCGGCTGAGAACACATGGCTGAACGAAGTGGTTATGGACTGCGGCATTTTAATTAGTGACAGCACCGGTTCCGGAATTGATCTTGATTCCATCGAATATGCCCTGTCGGTGGATGGGCCGAATAATATCAAGAGCTGGAAGAGAGATGGCATTGAAAAAGAAGAACTGACCAACATTGAAGATGATGACGAATGGCCATATCCAAATTCAAATGGTGGACCAACCCTGGTCTTTGCGTATGTGACCGTGCGGATATTCAATGAGGGAAAGGAGAACTATATCTATTGGCGAGTAAACGATATGGCAAATACAGGCCAGGTAAAGGGCGGGCCGTATAGAGTTCTGATCGACCAATCACCATTGAATTTCTCGAACCCAAGACCGGATCCCAATTTCATGCAGGCTGAGCTGGAGATACCCTGCCAGATCACAATCCATGATTTGGGGGGCAGTGGTGTGGACCCCGAGTCGGTCGAGTTCAGATATCTAACTGGCGAGATGGAGGATTTTACAGAGTGGAATAGTACCTGCATTACATATAATAAAAAGACCAATGGTTACGATTTTCTCGTGTATATCATATTCCAACCCGGTGATTCGAATTATGTCCAGTGGC
>JAEHCK010000088.1 GCA_020696345.1 Thermoplasmata archaeon
CAGAAAAAGTGGAATATTATATCAAAGAAACCCAGACTGGCGGTATCTTTACTAAAACTAGCCAAACATCTCTCGAAAATTTCAATGCCTAAATAACCCATGAGATACCGTGCCCTTTAGGGTGCGGTATTTCATTTTCAATTGTTATCCAAGAGCTAGGTAGGGAAAAAATTAAATCCTCTCCTCTTCATTACTAGTTTCGGGGAACATACTATGGTAACATTAGATTGGAAAAAACCATCCACATTAGCTGTCATCGGGCTCATTGTTATAATAATTATTGGGCTATTATTCGGTGCACTTGTACATACCCCAGATGCTGAGTATACCTTAGGCTTTTCAATATTCATGGGCATTTGTACAACTTTCTTATTTGGTGGTATTCCATTTTTTATTATATTGGGAATTTATTATTATCTAAACAAAAAAAAGGATGAAAACAAGAGGAAGATGGCAGCTGTTCAACCTATATATCTTCAACCACAACCCAGTTACTATCCACCCCAGAGTGCTCCCCAACCTTATCCAGCTACTAAACAACAATCTTCTAGGTCTGCTTATGGACCATCCTCACAGCAATATGGTATTTCAGTTAAGTCAGCTATTAATTATGAACATGCAAAACTGCTTTACAAAGTGAAAATAGAGAACAACTCAAATAATTCCATCAGTGATATCAGGGTTTCACTGTATATTCCAAAAGGACTTTTCATCGCAGATAAAGAAGAAAAAATGATATCTCTTGTAAGACCGAGAAGCAGCCAAACCGTTACATTTACACTTCGACCAAAGGGCGAATGTGGTAATGTGGATATTTCCAGTAAGATCGTATATTACGATACAAATTTAGAAGATTACAAAGATCTTAAAGCCGCACCAAAAAGGACCGCGATCGTATGTCCGATGCTGAAGACCGTACCAGTTGATGAGCGTACCTGGCGTCAGATCACGTCTAGACTAATTTCCGTTCAAGAAACAGTTGATAATCTTCCTTTATCATGCAATGAACTATTTCGAATTGTAACTGATGTCATTAAAGATATGAATATGTACATGGTAACGGAAGATTCGGTTAGCTGTCGATTTGTTGGCCGGTTTTACTGCGAGGGTATTAAGGGCTATCAATATTGTGCGCAGATAGAGGCTATTGGTGGTATGAAAAAATCAAAACTTATTATAAAAGCCTTTGCTGAAAATCAAGAGTCACTTATAGGATTCTACCATAAGATATTGGATGAAATCGAAGAGAGAACAAAAATAAAACAATATATTAAAGATCCATTGATAATCAAAGGCGATTATTTCCCGGGTGGTAAGAAGATCGAAATTACCGATAGTGTGATTCAAAGGTCTGAGATTGGAACAGATATCAAAAATAAAAATGAGTCGGATGTAGATTGGGAATAATATAAATATTGCATAATGGCATTCGGAAAATAGATATTTGATAGACGTTATACTACCCAAAGAGGCATAATAATGGGCGGCTCCATCATAGAACAGATCGAAAAGAAGCGCAAGAGAAAGAAACAACTTGCTTTTAAGCGAAAGCGCGAAAAAGAGAAACTCATGAAACAAAAAGAACGCCAAAAGCAAGAGAAAAAAGAAACACCTAAAAAGAATATTATCCCCGTATATAAACGCAAGATCGAGGCGGGCCTGCAGGAGCATCCAGTCTCGGAAGGCTATGGGTCACTGCCGGTGGGTCTCACCACCGCTCAAAAGCGTATGGAAACTATTGAAGAACAAACACCACAACTGCCACAAACTGTAGAACCTGCAGAACCTGCAGAACCTGCACCTTCGGAAGCTATAATGAAATCAGTTGATCCGACTCCAACCGCTCGAACTCAGGAATATATCCCCGAGATCAAGGATCTGATAAACAAGGGTACCAAAGAGGATCTGCAAAATTTTCTATCGGGTGCAATTCGAAATGGAAAAGTCGTTCATTTACCTGGCATTAATAGTTCTAATTTTAAATTCCCGGATTACGGTTATCGCAGATTGATCGAGCATATGATCGAATCCAAAGATCTTCTTCGTATTCTCGTTGATATCGAAACCTCACAGGGAATTACATTTGTAAATCTTAGTGATTATATTCGCCCGAAAGAAGATCCGGCTGATGCTGATAATGAAAAGGTCATACCTGCGGAATTAACTTTAAGAGGTTTGGAGGGGTTGTGTGAAATCTTATACAATAGCAGCGCTGAGTTTGAACTTTATGAGAATGAATGGAAGCATTTGAATAATCTATTGGAGTGTTTTGCTCAACCAGAGGTCAAAGGCCGCAGCCGTAGCTGGGAGATCGAGACGGAGAAGGCGAGAATAAAGATCTCGGCTACCAATACGGGCGAGGTCTGGGAATATAAGATCGAAAGAGAATGAAATTTCAAATGTTTAGTTATAAAAGGGGAAAAAAGCAGATGAACACCGATAAACAGAGATTGAATAAGATAACAGAAAGGATCATTGGATGTGCATATAACATTTCAAACACACTTGGGTGCGGATTTCTTGAGAAAGTATATGAGAACGCGTTTATTATAGAACTAGCAAAGGAAGGTCTTAAAGCGCAACAACAAGCACCTGTTGAGGTCAAGTATGATGGGCAAATAGTTGGTGAATACTTTGCAGATATTTTAGTAGAGAATTCGGTTATCATTGAACTTAAAGCTGTGAAAGATCTGGATGATATCCATTTTGCGCAATGCATAAATTATCTCAAGGCGAGCAATCTGAAAGTATGTTTGTTGATCAATTTTGCCAAGCCAAAAATTGAGATCAAGAGAATAGTGAATGATTATTGATAACTGAAATAAAAAGAATACAAATGCAGTGATTGTGCGAAGCTCTGATTTAATTACAGAATGAGGAACCGCAGATGAACAGAGATTTGAATGGTGACTGGCTGATAATCTCTGTGTTAATCGGCGTTAATCTGCGGTTGTTTCTGATGATTTTATTTTAACCGAAGAGGCTGTCCGAGAAATAAAAACAGATCGCAAAGATGAGCGTTTTCCATAAAGAAATCCCTACTTTCTGAGGTTAAGATATCATTCTTTGAAGAAAATTCTTGGAAAATGTGAATTCTCGGACAGCCTCCGAAATAGAAAAATACCATAGTTCTGTTACAAATGCAAGCGCAAGCTTATATGATAGAAAATGTTAAAATCAAGATTCATGATATGATATTAGAAATTATTTAATTGATCCTTATTGGTTAAAAAGTGGGTGCAATATGGCAATAACTGTTGGGCGCGCTATCAATTATGAAAAAGCAAATATTATTTACAAAGTCAAAATAGAGAACAAAACGCATAATTCTATTGCTGAGATCAAGATCAAACCCTATATCTCGAAAGACATTTTTATTATTGATCAGGATGAGAAATCAATAGGATTAATAAAACCAAATGAAGCAAAAACGGTCACGTTCACACTTCGCCCACAAGGTGAATGCGGCAATGTGGACATCTATGGGAAAATAACATATTATGATACCGTCAAAAATAAATATCATGATCTACAAATACAGAAGATCACGACCTCGGTCATCTGCCCCATGCTGCACCGGATCGAGATCACAGATGAGCCGTGGGATCAAAAAGTCTCGAATCTTATTTCGGTCCAAGAGAAGACAAAGGATGCGCCGCTGGGCAAGGATGAACTGTTCGACATAGTTACTGATGTTCTTAAGGACATGAACATGTACCCGCTGCCGCCAAAAATAGGTATCCGGCGCAATGTAGGAAAATTCTACTGTGAAGGTGTCAAAGGTTTAGGTTATGCTGTCAAAGTTGAAGTAATCGGCGGTGATGATAGATCCAGGTTGATCCTTAAGACCTATGCCGAGAACGAGGCGGCGCTGGTCGGGTGCTATTACAAGATCTTGGACGAGATCGAGGTACGGACCGATATTAAGAAATACATAGATGATAAAGTAGTAATCCAGCATTATCATGGTGATATCGTTTCTGGACCGAAAATAGATATTAGAGATAGTATTGTTCAACGATCGCAGATAGGTGTTAAAGCACCTCCGGCACCTTCGCCTCCACCGCCCACGCCAAAATCGAAATGCAGAAACTGCGATATGAAGCTTGACACAAGAAATACGCTTGTTAAATGTAATTCGTGCAACCGCGAGATGTGTACAGTATGCGAATCCAGGATCAAAAAAGAAGAGACCTATAAAGGTCGAAAGTTTGATATTACCGAGACATTTTGCGGAAATTGTTACAGAAAAGAGTTAACCAATCGTAAACGTCTGATAGATAATGAGATAGCAAAAGAACAAAGAGAAGAACGTGCACGGGCCGAAAAACTTGAAAGAGCGAAAGAATTAGGGGAACCATACAAATCAGTGACAGTATCCAGAGCGCCAACACCGCCGAAAGAAAGTTCTGACTTGAAAACGGCGGTTGGCATCATTATTATTATTTTGATCATAGTTATGGGTTCGGTGGCGTATGTGTTTTCTAACCCTAAAAACACTAAGGACACAGAAGAGATTACAGATGATATAAATCCGCCAACCAAATCAACAATTAGTCTGGCTTCCACAAATAACGACGGTAATTATGAAGTTACTTGGAATACTGTTTTGGGAGCTACTTCATACATTCTCGAAGAGGACGATAATCCATTATTTAGTTCTCTGATAGTTGTTTATACCGGTTCAGCAACAGCCAAATCAATTATTGGCAAAACCGATGGAACATATTATTATCGAGTAAAAGCAACCAATGAGGATGGTGATAGCCCGTGGAGTGAAGTGATGTCGATAACGATAGATATAACACATCCACTATATCCACCAACGATTACATTAGCATCCACAGATACAGACGGAAATTACGAAGTAAGCTGGGGTTCCGTTTCGAATGCGGATTCATATACCCTCGAAGAGGACGATACTCCATCATTTAGTTTTCCGACCGAAGTATATACAGGTTCAGCGACTTCTAAATTGATCTCTAGTAAAAACGATAGCACTTATTATTACCGAGTAAAAGCGACCAATGAGGATAACAATAGTGGATGGAGTACTGTAAAATCTATTGTAATAGATATTTTTTCAATAGTGGATCTAAACTTCGAGTGGGTAGAAATATCACCTGGCTCATTCATGATGGGTTCGGACTCTGGCGACTCGGATGTGCAGCCGGTGCATCAAGTAACGATCGCTTATACATTTTACATGCTTAAGTTCGAGGTAACCCAAGCCCAGTGGGAAACGCTGATGGGCAGTAATCCAAGCTCTTATATGGGTAATGATAATCTACCAGTCGAAAGTGTGTCTTGGAATGATATTCAACAATTCACCACAAAATTAAATCAGCTGGACACCAAAAATACATATCGTCTGCCTTCCGAAGCCGAGTGGGAATATTGTGCTCGGGCAGGCTCAACAACCGAATATTGTTTTGGGAATAATACTGGATCACTCATTAATTATGCTTGGTATTATGATAATTCAGACTCTTGGACGCATATTGTCGGCCAGAAACTGCCGAATGCCTGGGGTCTTTACGACATGCACGGCAATGTGTGGGAATGGTGTCAGGATGATTGGTATGATGATTACAATGGTGCACCCACTGATGGCAGTGCCTGGGGAAATGGCACTGGGTCGTACCGGGTACGTCGTGGTGGTCGCAATCTTAGTCCCGCTGCCGGCTGCCGCTCCGCAAATCGGAACTATGATTTGCCAAATGTCAGAAGCATCATTGGTTTTCGCCTTGTTCTTGAGGCCTAGCCACTTGCTATTTGACCCTTTTGCAATATGTGTTTGGGGTAAAAACCAAATAAAGTGGGTTAGCCCGATGTTTAGTTTTGGAGGTGGGAGATATTGCCGCCCCCAGAGTAGGGCCGCGCTTATAAATCATAACTACAAAGAGGAACCGCAGATGAACACAGATAAACAGAGATTAGCTGATAATCTCTGTGTTAATCGGCGTTAATCTGCGGTTACATTTTGAAAAATATTCTGCGGGATATTATCAACAAGTCATTATTACCCATATATCTCATCCAGCGGATCAACCCTCGAGCGTTTTAAAATACTCTGCACGTGCGGCGCCTGCACCGGCAGCATTGTCCATCCACGGCCAGGCTTAATACTGATCATCGTACGAGACAGTACAAGATTGAATATTTTCTTTGCATCTGGGTATACTACATCAGTAAAAATAGACAATGGAACTAAATTTAAACCAACATCTATCAGCATAGATAATAAATATGCAGCCTGGATACGCTGTTCAGGTGCAGATCTTTTATAAAACACAAATACTTTACTGTCTTTCTCCTTTTTATAGAAATTCATCAATCTCTCGAGGTCTTTGCGTGCAAAATAATTTTTCATTTCCGAGATATCGAGTCCGCTTCCCACGTTGTCGATTTTAAGCTTTGGAATATCCCCTCGTGGATTTTCGGTCTCGGCCTCAAACTTGCACATGACCGCGTCCACATCGTCGTAGGTCAATTTTCCTTTTGCAAGAAGTATTCGCGGGATAATGGCGGTGTGATTGGCCATGGTTTTGCGCTGGTACTCGTCCAGGCTGCCTTTGATAAACCGCGATAATAATATGTCTTTGCCACCTGCAGGTAGAATTGATCTGGCATCGGTGATATATTTTGCATCCGATTGCTTCAATGGTAAAAAATAATTGCCGAACGGGTCGGTATGAAGGTCCATATCCATACCAGGAGAATTTGCTTTTACCTTATAGCCTTCATCCGAACCGTAAATAAAATGATCCAATTGGATCTCAGCGCTTTCATCAGATTCGTTTTCGTGTTTCATAAAAAACACCTTAAAACTTTTTTCAATTCGATCTCTTTAATGTATTCAACTCTTATTAATCCTTCCAAGAGCAATGGTGCAAAGATATTCGATCAGGTTCTTGTATTCATCGTATGAATAATTAAGTTCAAAATCTCTATAAGTCGAGATCTTAGGAATAAGCTTACCTTTTTCATCTTTCTCAACATCCAGATTAACAAAATAATACCTAGGATCTGTTCCGGATACTGAATCTTTTATATTAGGGTAATATTTACTGGCTATCTTGTTACAGTAGTTCTTTCTTGAATCATAATCAATAATACCAGGTGGGATATGGTCCAGTTTAAGTTTCTTAAATTTCTTCTTATCGATCATATCAAATTTTGTATAAACTATAATAGGGTATATTTGACCTTTATTGCATCGAAAGATCTTATCCAATATCTTTGAGATAATCTCATCAGTATTTGTATCTCGGCCCAATTTTGAAGAATCTAACATAACTATAATGATCTTTGCCCTGACAAGCGAATCGAAACGTTTTGGCTCCGAGATCAAAGGCGTTGCTATATTATTTGCGGCATTGACATCATTTCGCTTTTGATCATAAGTCTCGAATGAACTGAATGCCAAAGAGAGATTTGTGTCGGTATGGGACGGATTAAAAAACCCCTTCAATTTATTACCGATCGATCGTAATTCAAAACCGAGCGTGAATATGACCTTTTTTTTAATTTGTTTCTTCGGCCAGTTTCCCGAACGTAGATCATTATAACGATCTCCAATGATCTTTTGTATATTTGGATTGGTACTGAAACGAAAATTACCCGCCGATTCGGTAGAAAATTTGATCATTGAAGCATATAATAACGAAACAAATACGGTCTTGCCCGAATTCTCGGCCCCGATGATCGCTACTTTCATTTTAACAGGCTCGGAAGACATTACATATAAAACTAAAACTCACTTACAAACTCTTGAGCCTCTTTAATTTCGTCTGGCATTTCATTAGCGATCTTCTCAAAATAATTGATAAATGCTTCATATTCGGTATAAGAATAATCTATTCTCTCTTCTTTCATCATTGGTGATTCTATGCCCAGGTCTTCATTGAACTCGGTCTGGACCTCGCTGAAGAAATATGCGGCATCATCAAAACTTACACCTTTTAACATGCCGCCTTTCAAATATGCAAGGGTTTGTTCATAGAATTTTTTCAAGATGGTTTCGGCATAGGCTCTGCGTTTTTTCATATCATCAGCGGGCGGATAGTTCGCATCAAGACCCATTGCTTGAAGAGTTGGTCTTGGAACCATATCGAACTTCGTAAAAACAATTACTGGAAAGATCTTTCTTTCATCGGGGTCTTTCTTTTTTGCATTGTAGCTTGATACTAGCGAGATCAGAGTTGCCATCTCTTTATCATAATTTATCATCTTCATGTACGATTTGCTTCGAACCTTGGCAGAGATCTTCTGGGAATCTATCAAAAATACGAGTACGCGTGATTCGAGAAGGTCCTTAGCTTCATCTGGTATCTCTTCTGACAGATATCCGTCAGGTGTTCGGATTATATCCTGTATATCCTCACCCGCTACATCATAGACACTGAATTTTATAGTATTATATGGATTTTTAAAGTGTTTTCCACCGACCAATTTTTTAGCAAACGACTTCATTAAACTTTTATATCCAAATAAAAATGATGTTTTGCTTGTTTGCCCCTTCATTGTAGCATCGGGCCAGTGGCCTATTTTCAATTGATTGAACAATTCACCCATATAGCTTGCAACCTGCGGTTCGGCTGTGAATTTGAATACCTCTTTATTAGTCTCTTCATCAGTATACCTGATCTGGGAAGCATACAATAATGCTAGAAATGTTGTCTTTCCACATGCTCTGTCACCTAAAACTGCTGTTGGCATTTCTCATATCCCCTTTTTAGTTCTTGCTTTAATATGGAAATTGAATATAAATAACTTTTGTTAGAATTGATTATGAGTTAAAGGAGAATAATAATATAATCAAATGTCTAAACTGTGGCACGGAAATGAGTGATAATGCATGATTTTGTATAGGTTGCGGTGTAAAGTTCTGTTACATACAAAAAAGGAGAAACCACAGATGAACACAGATAAACAGAGATTAACTAATAATCTCTGTGTTAATCGGCGTTTATCTGCGGTTATTTTAATCGAAAACAATATTGCGCCAGAAGTGTATCGTTCACGGATGAAGCAAAATCACCGTAATATTTAATTATAATTAATCCGTTACAAACTGTACTTGGCTATTCCGGGGGGCTTTCCACGGGAGATAAAAAGGGAATAGGGTTAAGGAAGTTCAAAGAGAGAGATATCGCCTTTCGCAAAAAACTCAAATCCGAGATCTCGAAGGCGCAGGAGAACCTGAATAACATAATCGATGAGTTGTATGAAAACAATGAATTAAGCAAAATCAACTATGTAAAAAAGGTAATAGATGAACTTGACTTGTTTTCAAATGATATCTCGTTATCAAAAATGGGTTCTGATCATAATATTTCACCCGAACAAACCAAAGAAGCTGAAAATACGATTAAGAAGGTACTTCACTTCAATAAATTCATTTTTGAAAAGATAGAAATTGTTACTATGTCATGTGAAAAGATCGCCGATATATTGATAGATCAGGAAGAAATTAATATTTCAAAAGAATTGAAAAAGATAAAACAGTATGTATCGAACGCAAGAAATCATTATATGAAGCGAAACGATCTGTTGAAGGGGTTGAGATAACAACAATAATGTGTTGTTTTGATCATTTGAGGGATAATTTCAATTTGTGTAATAATTAATATTTCAATCTATTATTTAATTTATATATATCTAAATATTATTGAAAAAATAACAGCCATCGGATGGGGTGGCACGCGATATTGTGCGCAATCGGAACGTTAATATACAAAAGGTGCATTATGTAACAGTAGGTGCATAAAGTGACTCCAAGAGTAAATTGTACGGTAAATGATGACGATTACGAGTTCTTGCAGAAGAACCCGCAGCTAAGCGCCAGCGGGCTATTAGCATGGGCCATTCAGCAGGAACGCATTGGTAGGAAAAATATTAATTGTCCCCATTGCAGGGGCGAAGGGAAGTGCAACTGTGCGTCTTGCTTGAAAAATGATGGATCTAAGGCACCACCGGGTGTGAATTTCTATGCATCGTGCTCGGTGTGCTCGGGGCTTGGGATCTTGACTGAAGAGGATATTAAACGGATTAAAAGTAAATAACTATTACATACATAATAGAAAAAGGAAGGTGAAATAAATGGCAGCAATATGGAAATGGCGAGATAATCCGGATGTGATTGCACATCTGATACCTGAAAAAGCAATCAAAGGAATATTCAAAAGAGATGTAGTATTGAATCCAGGTGAGGCCGCGTTATTAATTCGAAATGGAAAATTAGAAGACGTGGTTACACAGACAAGGTTGAAGAAGATCGGTGGTGGTTTAGGTAACTGGTGGGCGCGGTGGCGCGGGCATGAATCGGGAACCGAGCTTCTGTTTTTGATCACCACGCCAATTGATCTGGAAATTCCATTGGACGATAGAACCGGTTTAACCACCAAAGACTACCAGAAAATGTACGGTAAGACCACAATAAGGTTTCAGTTCTTGCAGGAGAACGTACCTAAAATAATCAATCTAATGGAACGTAAACCATTATTAACTAAAGCCAGATTGATAAGAAGGATCCAAGAAGAGCTCATTGCAATGGTATTTTCCGGCCATATCGCAAAATACAACGCTGACGAATTCCAGGGTAATGTAAGTATTATAAAAGATATGGAAACCGCCGCAGGCGTGGAAATGCGTAAAACGTTCGGCCTGTGGGGCCTGCATTTCTTGAAAATGTATACGGTCTGGGGAAAAGGCGCCTACGATGATCTGATGCAATATAAAGCGCAATTGAAAAACATTTATGAAAAACGTACTGCATATACTGATATCCAGTTTGATGAGAAACTACATTTATTGGACAAAGACCATGAAGTGCGCAAGAAAGAGCAGGAACATAAATGGGACCTACAATTTGGCGAGATCGATTCTGAGGAGAAAGTAAAAGATATTCATTGGGATGCCGACATCGGTCGAGATGAAAGAAAATTCGAATCGAAATTAGATATGGATAAAAAGCAATTTGAAGTGGAACTTGACCAGGATCAAAGAGAATTGGAAATGGCTTTGGCAGCAAAACAACGGATGCAAGAGATGAAGATGGCGCGGTTACAGAAAGAGACAGACCTGAAAATGACAGAGAAACAGCAGGACCTGGACTTCAAATCACAACAAATGGCAATGCAAACAAGTTCGGCCGAAAAGGTGATGGAGAAAGCAATAGAAACGGGTGCGGCCGATTCAAATGCAATACAAGAGATGCTGCGCCAGCAATCCATCCAAAAAGCATTGGATCGCGAAACCGAGAAAGTCGAGGCATTAACAGATGCTGATAAAGCACGTTATAATATGGATACCTATCAAGCAGCAGAAGATAGGGAACGCGACCAGCAATTAAAGGTGATGGATTCATCGGCAAAATTAATGGAAGCGGCGAAACAGAAGCTGCCGGAGACTCTTGTGCAGGGTGCGAGTTCTACACCTGTGGTTACACATATTACACCACCACCACAACAAACGACAGACAAGAAGGAGACCGAGGACTGCTGGAATTGTGGCGAGGCTGTGGAAAAGGGTTTAGGAAAATGTCCACACTGCGGGGAAGGATTGGAGTAACTTCAAACATTAAATATTAATTACTATTTTTAATTAGGTGAAAAAAATGGAAATATTAGATAAAGAACAAAAAGAAAATGAAATAAAAAAAATGAAAAAAGAGAAAAATGTAAATGGACTGATTCTAGCGCTTAAGAATGAAGACAAATCTATTCGACATCTGGTTCCTAGGGCTCTTGTAAAACTCAGGGATAAAAAAGCAGTAGAACCATTGATTCAGGCTCTTGGGGATGATTATGAATTAGTACGATCTGCCGCTGCTCGCGCTCTTGGTAATCTTAAAGATAAGAGAGCAGTAGAACCATTAATCCAGGCTCTCAATGATAATGAATATGTACGATCTGCCGCTGCTCGCGCTCTTGGTAATCTTAAAGATAAGAGAGCAGTAGAACCATTAATCCAGGCTCTCAATGACGATGATAAAAATGTACGATCTGCCGCTGTTAGCGCTCTTGGTGATCTTAAAGATAAAAGAGCAGTAGAACCATTAATCCAGGCTCTCAATGACGATGATGAAGCAGTACGAGGAGACGTGGTTATCGCACTTGGGCAAATTGGAGATAAAAGAGCAATAGTGCCATTGGAAAAGATGCTCAATGATGAAGATATTGACGTTCAAGAATATACAAAAGAAGCATTAAATTGGTTTAATATTGAATCTAAAAATAATGATCCTATCGAGGAAATAAGTTCAGATGTGCAGGATTTGCGAGAGGTAGAAAATAATCAGAAATTGCAGTTAGCTAAAAATTACGAAAAAGCCCTCCGTGATAATGATGCTTTACAAATTTATGAAGATTTAGATTCGAAAGAAGATATTAAACGTTTAAAATTAAAGAAAGTCAAACAGTTTGAAAAACTTAACCAGTATGAAGACGCCGCCAAACTCTACGAAGACCTCGACATGTGGGATGAAGCAGGCAGAGTCCGGCGACTGGCACTTGCGCCTCCAGTGGAAAAACCATTAGAAAATGTAACACCATCGCGCACCTTAGAACAAACTAACATCATAATTAAACGCGGCTACTCACTCACCGGTGACATGTTCAAATTTGGAGTAAAGGTCGAAAATAATTCTAACTATAAAATAATAGATGTTGATGTAAAACTCCGGGTACCCGAAGCACTCACTATAATTAACCCTAAAAGCAGTATATTCAGAATCCGCAGCATCGACCCGAATTCCGCAGAGACCGCAACATTTCTAATGCGACCTATAAGATGTATTTCGGGTTTTATCAAGGGTACGGTTGAGTACGAGGATCCGATTTCGAATGAGATAAACATGATAAAGATGAACCCAAAGGAGATACAATCAATATGTCCATTTGTAGAACCAAATCCTATGCCTGAAACAGAGTACATTGAATTACTGAACGAACTGGACAAAACTAATGATTTTGTACAAACCGGTTATTCATTTACAGGTTCAAATATAGATTCTATATCTAACATATTATTTGAAAAATGTTCGAACATGGCCCTGATAAGTGAGCACGACATGGGTACCGAAAAACTTCTTTTCTTCTCGGGAAAATCTACGGTTGAGAAGATCCAGTATTTACTTACCACAGCTATCAGAGAAGACGATAATATGATCAATATAGCATTCAAAGGCTATTCAACCAAAAAAGAGGGTTTGGTAGGTTTCTTATCTGAAATTACTGATTGTATAAAATATTCGATCGGTGCTCTGAAAACAACACAAGAAGTTACAAAGATCGAGAAAAATTATGTACAAAATATTATTGATTCCGTGCTAGTGCGAAGTAAGGTTGAAGCTGGGGGATGAAAGTAACAAAAAAATAGTTAGTGGAAAACTCTCAGGGAATGGACATCTCTATAAAAGAATAAACCGCAGATGAGCACGGATAAACAGAGATCAAAATAGTAAATGATTATTAATATCTGTGTTCATCGGCGTTTATCTGCGGTTGCGTTTAAAAAAAATGAGTGCCATTCTTTATTAGTTATAAAAATAGCAACAAAAATATACTACATTCACAATTCCATATTCGATTCAAGGGGATATAAAAAACATGTCTGATAACATTGAGCAGGACATAGCAATCACCCGCGCCGTCAATTACGAAAAGGCGTATGTTATTTACAAGGTGAAGATCACTAACAATCTAAAGGTACCAGTAGCAAAGATTTCAGTAAGACCGTTCATTTCCAGTGACCTTTTCATTATGGATAAAACATCTGATAGTATCGACTTGCTGAAACCGGGGAATTCCAGAACAGTTACGTTCAGACTCCGTCCCCAGGGTGAGTGTGGTAATGTTGATATCCAGGGAAGTGTCAGTTATTATAATATGTCTGCAGATAAGGAAGAAAATATATCGATCAAATCGATAGAAACCGCTGTAGTATGTCCCATGATGAAACGTATAAAACTTGACAGCTCTGAATGGGACGAGGTCGTATCCTCATTAGCTTCAGTTCAGGAACGGACAAAGGATGTACCTGTTGGAAAGGGTGAGCTATTTGATATTGTCTCAGACATCCTAAAAGATCTTGGAATGTATCCCGTGGCAACTAAAACTACTGAAATGCGAAATGTTGGCCAATTCTACTGCGAGGGCGTTAAAGGACTGAAATATGCGGTCAAGCTTGAAGCCATAGGCGGAAATCAAAAGTCAAAGTTGATACTTCGAACTTATGCTGAGAGCCAGGAATCACTTATAGGCTGCTATTACAAGGTGCTCGACGAGATCGAAACTCGCACGGATATCAAACGGTACATAGATGAGCCTATGGTCGTTCAGCATTTCCAGGGCGATTATGTTTCCGGTGGTAAGACCGAGATAAGGGACTCCGTTCTGCAAAGGTCACAGGTGGGTGGTGAGTCGGTTGAAAAAGAGAAAAAACCGATGGCAATTACATGTCCTGAATGCGGTAATGTAATCGCATTGGAAAATAAAAGCCTACTTTGCAAAGGTTGCAAAAAACGGTTCTGCCAGACATGCGAGGGTTGGATCGAGAAGAAAACGGAATATAAAGGTCAGAAAATAGAAGTTAGATTTCCACTTTGCGAGGATTGCTACGGAAAATCGTATCATGAACAAGTTGAACGTATTAAGCAGAAAATTAAAGAACAGGCGGAACATGAGGAGTTGAAAAAGCGTAGAATAGAATCTGAACAATTACAAAAACAAAAAATTAGAGAACAGGAAGAGCAAGAACGGCATAAGTTGGAAGCTGGACGATTACAAAAACAAAAAGAAGAACAAGAACATAAATATTTGTATGGTGAGACTACTCCATCAACTGCAGTTGGAACGCAAAAAGCATGGGCACAAAAGCTAAAAGTTCCAATTCAAATTCAGAATAAGATTGGAATGAAATTTGTATTGATCCCACCCGGTGAATTCATGATGGGTCAAAAAGGAATAGCGGAACCCGTTCATAGAGTTAAAATTACAAAACCATTCTATATGGGCATTTACCCTGTAACTCAAAAAGAATGGCGATTAATTATGAGTAATGATCCCAGTTTTTTTAAAGGTATATATAAGGTTGGTATTATTAAAAAAGAAATATGTTTATTAAAGAATAATCCAGTTGAACAAATATCGTGGAATACTGTTCAAGATTTCATTAATAAATTGAATAGATTAGAAAATACAAATCGATATAAATTACCTACCGAAGCAGAATGGGAATATGCATGTAAAGCTGGAAGTACAAGTATATATTGTTTTGGTAACAGTAAAAGTCAACTTTGTGTTTATGCATGGTATTCAAATTGTTCGGATAATAAAACTCATCCCGTGGGACTAGTGGAACCTAATCTATGGGGATTGTATGACATGTACGGCAATGTTTGGGAGTGGTGTTACGATTGGTATGGGGTATATCCATTTCATGAAGTATCAGATCCACAAGGTCCATCGAATGGCTCGGACCGAATTTTTCGCGGTGGTGGATGGGACAGCTTCGCCGACAACTGCATGTCGGTATACCGTAACCATGTATACCCGAAGTTCTTCGACCACACCCTCGGTTTCCGCCTCGTGATGTCATTGTAATCTCATTTGAGTAGAGTTGGTGGGTATTTCTTAGTAGAGTCAATATCAAGACAAGAGAAAAAACCGCTGATGAACACAGATAAACAGAGATCAGAATAGCAAATGATTAGTAATATCTGTGTTCATCGGCATTCATCTGCGGTTGCATTTTAAAAATAGATATTATTCCATTTCTTCCTAATATTCTTCCTCATCAGCTCTTCCAGGTCAGTCGCGGGTATATCGGGCAGCGAGATCATGGTGGTGTTTCCAACGATGCCCTCACCCGATTTCTTTGCCTTTATGAACCCGTACGCGTCCAGGCTTTTGATATAAACTCAATTATTCTTTAATACTTAACAAAGAATCCCGAAATCTCTTGACACCCCAAACCTCAACATCATTATTTCGGATAGGGTTTTTAGTCACAACTATCTTCCTACCTCCAACACCCAGATATTCTACCTTGTCTAGAAATCTTTCAATATCTTTTTGTGTGATTCTCCCCCATTTAACTTCGATCACTGCAATTGGCCGTTCGCGGCGATCAACTATTATACCGTCAATTTCAGGTTCGAACAGATATCTTACTTCACCCTTTAAAGAAGTAGCCAAGGCTTCAACAATGAAATCTTCGACCACCAATGAATGCGCCCTTCTAAGATTGTCAAGCATTACAGAGAACTGCGGTAGACCTCGTTCGAGACCATATTTATCGTTCATATAGTAATAAATTGAAAAAAACGGTGAGACCATCTTATATATCGTTCTTTTCATTTTGAAGATTTTAACCTGTTTCAGAATATCCATCTCTACAAGAGTTTTCATATATGGTGCTATTTGCGACGCAGCATCATGTGTAATGATTCCACGATTATACAATATCGATGCGATTTGTGAAGGTTTTCCATGACCTGAGCCTATTGCGCCTAAGATACCTTCGAATACCTCCGATATTGTACGATCCTCCTCATGAAAGGTCTCACCTAGGAGTGCAGGGATGGTGTAGTGTACACCAGAAAGTAAAGAATAAAGATCCTTGAAAATATCCTCTCCATCCATAATTGGTATAAGCCACGGGTCACGTAGGTATGGAGAATAATCTATTAACAAATCGAGTTTAAGCTTTTTAATCATGTCAGAGAAATGAATAAGATTTATTCTATGCTCTTTTAATAATCCCAATAATGGTGACTTTGAACCGAATATCTTTTTTACAACTGCAAAAGAAGAGCCTGAAAGGATCAACTGGCCAGATGGATGCACTGTAGAAATTCGTTCAAGAGCTTCTAATGGCAGTCTTTGGAATTCATCAATTACCACTTTTTTATCTTTATTCAGACTATTTATTGCAAATTCAATGAAATCATCTAATACTGAGAATTTTCTAATTGGTCCACCTTCACACCAAATCGTACCCTCTTGACCCACTAGGAAATAATAATTCCAAGATACAAAGTTTTTCAACATGAATGTTTTACCTGTTTTTCTTCTGCCGTAAACAATTGTCCAGTTATCTTTTATTTTATTTGCTTCACTGCGAGGAATTTTTAAATTCATACTTATATCTATAGTTGTTCTAGTATATAAAGATAATTTGAATTAACTAATTATGATTAACTAAGTACAATTATCAAAACCAACCCACTTCAATTCTATATTTCTAAAATAAATCATGCCCGCAGGTTATCTCTTTTCGGACTTCCTTATGTTCTTCCTCATCAGCTCTTCCAGGTCAGTCGCGGGTACATCGGGCAGCGAGATCATGGTCGTGTTTCCAACTATACCCTCACCCGATTTCTTTGCATTTATGAACCCGTACGCGTCCAGGCTTTTTATATAATTCCAGAACTGTGTATGCCCGCGCGGTTTCTCGCCGTACTCCTCACATGCAACGTGGTACAGTTTCTCCACATCACCCGTGGTAGTATATGCCCCACCCTTCTTCAATACGCGCGCCACCATCATCAAGATCATTTTTTCGTGCAGTGTAAGGTCATCGAGTTTATTCTCAATGGTGGTGATATTGCCTTTCGCCACGCGCACATGCTCTGGCAGAACCTGACCCTCCCTACGATCATCAGCCTGCTGTCCTGCCTTCCATAACAGTTCGATGGCCAAGCGTGCATCACCTTCTTGCGACGCGATATCTGCAACCAGATCCACCGTTTCGATATCCACAGCCTTATTCCGAAATGCCAGGCCGATCCGCTGGTTAATGATATCTACCAGCTCTTTGGCAGAATATTGGTTGCATTCGACCACATTAGTGCGCTTGAATGTGCTCAGCGCCGCCTGATCCAGCATTTCAAGAACGTTCTGCTGTGATATCAAGAGCAGCGATACTGTATACCCTGTCATCGAGTCCTCTTCGTTGAACCTGGTCAATAGATATATCAGGTTCGGCCCACTCTTCTTGAGCAGCACGTCCACCTCGTCGAGAACCACGATCAAATGGCATTTGCGCTTTTGCAGATGTTTACGCACGGAATCCATCATCTCATCCACCGAGAACCCGCGATCAGGGAACGACGGCTGGAAATGTGTCACGAGCTTCAGCATTACACTTGAATCGGAATTTCTCTGATGACAATTCACGCGCACAGCCTCGATTGCTACACCAGAATCCTGGGCATACTTTGTAAAATCATCGCAGAACTTTTTGGAGATAGCGGTTTTACCTGTGCCCACCCTGCCCTTGATCAGAACATTCTCGGAGATGTCGGATTTCAGTATCTGTCCGAATATTCTCGCCAGCTTGCGCAAGTGCTCATCACGGTTCGGCAGTACATCTGGCACATAATCAAAATCCAGTTTACTAACATCCTTGAACACTGACGGCCCGGAGAGCTCTTGGGCAATGTAATCCATGAAATTGGCGAATGGAGTATATGTTTTAAAATGTTTTGATGAAGGGTTCAAACTCCAAATCCCAATAAGTACTTAGAAAAGAGAGTTTGGATTTGTATTTTGGGATTTGCTTTGGGTTTTGTAGTATTTGGATTTGGGATTTATTAAAAAGCATTATTAAAACAATATGGTTACACCATGTTTCAGAGTTGAGGCATATATTTAAATAATAAATCTGTAATTTTCCTGAACAGTTTATGCCACCATAGCTTAGCCCGGTTGAGCGGCTGACTTGTAATCAGCAGGTCGGGAGTTCAAATCTCCCTGGTGGCTCTTTTTATACCCTTTCGATCATATTTGTAAATTAATAATAGTAAAGGGTAATGAACCAGGATTTTGAAGCCACGCTAAACTTTATTAAAATATTATCTTTATTTTTTTTAAGCAACAAACAACGGTGAACGAGCAGGCTTACCCTGAGTTTTTAGGTGACCGTCAGCCTTTTTGCGAAGGGTAAGCCAGCGCAGGTAACCGCCAAAAAGGGTACGAAGGGAGTTCAAATCTCCCTGGTGGCTCTTTTCTACTTTTTTATTGATTAGTGAGGTGTGAGTACGCTCACTCCCTTCGGTCGTTCGCTTGAGGTTTGAGGGAGGAGATTTACGACGAAGGAGCAGGATTACTCCGGGCTCTTTTCTTCTTTTTTATTGCTTAGTGAGGTTTGAGTACGCTCACTCCCTTTGGTCGTTCGCTTGAGGTTTGAGGGATGAAAAAATTAATCTCTATTTTCAACACTTTTTATCAAACCTGATATCATGCGTGATAATTCAAAACATTCATCGTACATTTTCTTACGTTCCTTATTATCAATGAATTTTTGTAATTCTGATAATTTCAATCCAGGAATACATTCATGTACTGAACCCTTTGCGATGCGATAATAATGTAATTTTTCGTTTTTATAGTGATTACAGAATCCTTCAGCAAGGTTAAAGGAAATTGACATTGAAGCACGTCTCAATTGCGATATCAATCCAAACTGTTCCGACTTGGGATATTTTTTCGTAAGGTTGTACATACCATTAGTAAAATCAATAGACTTTTGATATACATCAAATTTTTCGAAAATGAATTGTTGTTCTGACATAATTTTCACCCATTGTTTCAGATTAGTGTTAAAGACTAGGTTTCTGTTTAATAAAAAATAACATTGGGGTGGTCATTGAAAGTATTGTTCATCCATCAAACCCTTATCCTTCAACCCAACTCAAACCTCAAGCGATTTATTGCATTAGTATATCGTAGCGTACTCAAACCTCACAGTGTGCCCAGCTAAGCCTACAAGTGCTTACAGGTGAAAGTCCTGTCATGGTAAAACCAGAAAGCCATGTAGCAAACACCTAGTATTGGAAGCGATTCCAATGTTAGTGCGTGAATTATCCCCAAAGTGGGAG
>JAEHCK010000271.1 GCA_020696345.1 Thermoplasmata archaeon
ACCTGGCCGGGAACGAGATCATATCGGAACCTTACAGAGTCAAGATCGACATATCGAAACCGATATTCTCGGAGCCGGTACCCAGCCCCACAACTTGGTGTAATAGAACGCATTTACAGTGTAATATTACCATCTCTGACCAGTACAGTAAACTTGATGTGCAGAGTGTAAAGTATTCGATCTCGATCAATGGCACCGATCACTACTCGAACTGGCGTGCAATCAATATTAAATATCTAGAGAAATACTATCATAAGAATATAACACTATCATGTAACGAGACATTTGCCGAAGGCGAGAAGGATTATATTCGATGGAGGGTCATGGATACCGCCGGGAACATGATAATTTCAGATGATTACCATATCCTTATTGACATTTCCAGATGTGTGTTACAAAACCCAACCCCGGCTGAGAACACATGGCTGAACGAAGTGGTGATGGACTGCGGCATTTTAATTAGTGACAGCACCGGAACCGGTTCGGGAATTGATCTTGATTCCATCGAATATGCCCTGTCGGTGGATGGGCTGAATAATATCAAGAGCTGGAAGAGAGATGGCATTGAAAAAGAAGAACTGACCAACATTGAAGATGATGACGAAGGGTCATATCCAAATTCAAATTGTGGACCAACCCTGGTCTTTGCATATGTGACCGTGCGGATATTCGATGAGGGAAAGGAGAACTATATCTATTGGCGAGTAAACGATATGGCAAATACCGGACAGGTAAGGGGCGGGCCGTATAGAGTTCTGATCGACCGATCACCATTGAATTTCTCGAACCCAAGACCGGATCCAAATTCAATGCTGGCTGAGCTGGAGATACCCTGCCAGATCACGATCCGAGATGTGGGGGGCAGTGGTGTGGACCCCGAGTCGGTCGAGTTCAGATATCAAACTGGCGAGATGGAGGATTTTACAGAGTGGAATAGTACCTGCATTACATATAATAAAAAGACCAATGGTTACGATTTTCTCGTGTATATCATATTCCAACCCGGTGATTCGAATTATATCCAGTGGCGCGGTAAGGATCATGCTGGCAGTGGACCGTTCGAATCGATGACCTACAGTATTTACATAAATTCACCACCAATGATCAAGATCAAAAACCCCACACCTACGGGGATATATTACGAGCAGGAGGATATTATATTCGATGCACGTAATAGTTTTGACCCCGATTTCGGTGATACGCTGTCGTTTTTCTGGCGGTCAAATAAGACGGGCATTCTGGGACAT
>JAEHCK010000006.1 GCA_020696345.1 Thermoplasmata archaeon
ACTTCGTTAGGCTCTGCATACGTTCCGCTTGTCAGGCTCTGCTTATATTTCAATGGTTTAGGCTCGGTAGATATTAACCCCGAGCCTATGTCAGCTGAAATATATTAGAGCCCGAGCCTATCTCAGTGATAATAAATCCGAGCCTATATCAGCTAAAATATATCAGAGCCCGATCTTATGTCAGTAATAACAAATCCGATCCCGTTCCCGAATTTGGATCGATCTAAGATATCACTCCATTATATTCGGGCTCGGGCTCCACTTCGTTAGGCTCTGTTTAAGTTCCACTTGTCAGGCTCTGCCTATACTTTATTAGTTTAGGTTCGGGTATACTCCATTATTAACCCCGAACCTATTTCATCCAAAATATATCAGAACCCGATCCTATAACTGTAATAATAAATTAGATCCCGCTCCCGAATTTAGATTAATCTAAACTTAGAAGATACCTGTTTATCAAGGGAGAAACTCAAATAGATCGAGAGAAAAAGGGGAGTGAATTGGTGGGAACATATTCTTTTATAACAAAACATATTTATTATATAAATTGGTTAACAATACTAATGACCCATAATTCGATCGATACATTAAATGGACGAAAACCAGTGAGCCACAGACAAAAGATCGTCAGCAGTTTCGTTATTGTTTTATTATTATTGATAACAATGAACCGGAATTTGCCATATCATTTTTCGAACATCCGGGCTCCGGTTGGTGGAGTTTTTGGCCAGAGCGGTGAGCCTCTGGAAAACGGCAGCACGAACAAAACATGGTTCATAGATATGAGTGATGTCATAGACCGCAGCAATGAAGTGATCTCAACCGAAAGTATAGAGGTGAACGGCTCTGCGGCTTTGAACTGGATCAATATTACTGCACAGATCAACCGATCGGTTAAGGTAAAAACACAAGGATATTTCAACCTGACCAACTGCAACATAAACCTAACCGGAATGTTGAACTCCTCGGGTGCAGTGATCTTGGAAAATGTGAATGCAACGGTTCATGATGATATAAATATCAAATCCAATGGGATATTGAATATAACCGATTCCACTTTAATAGTAATGGGCGATCTCAAGATCGACAGTGGGATCGCAAACCTAATAAACAGTACAATTATCATCAATTGCTCCACATTAGGCGAATATTTCATCGGTGTGGAGAATGGGGGCGTGCTCAACATTCTCAAAGGCTCGAATGTAACCGCACCTTCAATGGCGCAAAGAGTTCGAGTTCTCTGGGTATCGCACAACTCTACATTTTATGCGGAAGATAGTGATTTCTCGTTCATGGGTCAGGACTCTTCATTGTCCGGGATCACAATAGATTCAAACGATACGATTATTCGCAAATGTTCGTTTTTGAATAATTATTATGGAGTATGGTTACGCGACAGTTCGGGTGCGCAGATCGAAGATTGTTTGTTTTACAATAACAGTGTTGGTTTGAAATTATTGAATACCCAAGATAATACGGTTCAAGATTGCACATTCCAGGAGAATATAAGGGGGATATATAGTGAGAATTCGGGGATGAACGCGATTTCGAATTGCCGGTTTTCAAATAATTCGAACCTTGGTGTATATCTGTATACAAATTCAAACAATAACACGGTCGAAGAAACAGTTTTTGAAAATAACCTGAATGGTGGCATTTGGCTCGACAATTTTGCTAACAATAACACGATCTCTACATCATCACTGCGAAATAATAGTGTTTTCGGAATTCGATGCAGCAACGATTCAAAAGCACTCCTTATAACTGATTGCATAGTGGAGAATAACACCTACAACCTGAATTTTGAGAATAGGTCCACGGGTATTTCGGTCATCAATAGTACGATCCGTAAAGCAAAAATTTACGATCTTTTGATCAAGAATTCTTCAGTTGTGAATCTCCTGAATTCCACTTTCGAGCGTGACTTGGCACTGGTGGATCTCCAATCAAATCTCACGGTTCAATGGTTTTTGCATATTTATGTTCGAAACGACAGCTTGGCGGCATTACCGGATGCCAATGTGACCATTTGGGATAATGCGAACGGCAGTTTTGAGCTGGATACGAAGACCGATGCAAATGGTTGGGTACGGTGGGTGTTGTGTACAGAATATTATGAAACCGGGGGTATAACGTTCAATCTTACGCCGCATGTGGTCCGGTCGGAAAAAGTTGCACATGACCAAAATACAACCAATGTTACGATAAATAGCAGTGTGTATCTGATCATAACTCTTAACCAGACCATATTGATAGCGCCCGACCTCGTGCCGGTGGAGAAGATCGATCTCTCATATAAATATCCGCTTCGATCACAAAAGATAAATGTCACCGCAAAGATACTGAACAAAGGCCTTAGAGATTTCGATAATGATCAAACCAATGTCTCGGTTTATTTTTATTCGGATAATACCCTGATAAACATCACCGCGAGTATATCGTCGATCCCTATACTGGGGCACATAAATATAACCGCTGGTTGGGTCATCAATGTAACTGCCGGCAGCCATAATATATCGGTGGTGGTGGACCCCGATGATAACTTGACCGAGATAAACGAAGAAAATAATATGCTTTCCACAACAGATGCATTGATAGTAAATTCCATGCCGGTGGCGGTCCTGGATGTTAAACCGAGCCACGTGTTAACTTATGAAAATATCGAATTCGACGCCAGTGCATCTTATAACGATGTTGATAAGATAGATCTACAGGATTATTTCTTTGACTTTGGTGATGGTAATACTAGTGGTTGGATATCTAATAATTCAATATATCATAATTATCCTGTTGATGGGATATACTATGGTCGTGTCCAGGTTCGTGATGGCACCGGTCTTGTGAGCGCATGGAGCACCAGTAAAATAGTGGAAATTCTGAACCGTCCACCGGAGGCCAATTTCAATATCGAGCCCGCAAGCGGCACGGTAGAAACAGAGTTCGAATTCAACCCGGAGTTATCCACCGACCTGGATGGCGTAGTTGTAAATTATTACTGGGAGTTCTCCGATGGAAACAATTCAACATTACAGAAACCAAAACATAAATTCGTGGATGATGTTCAATATTCGATCACATTAATAGTTATGGACGATGATGGTGAAATTGGCATAGAATTTACCAGAGATCTTAAGATCCTTAATTTACCGCCGATCGTTACATTCAATGTCTCGTCAATAAATGCCAATGTATCAGAGATAATTACCTTCAACGCGTCATTGTCCACAGACCCGGATGATGAATTGGATGATTTGGAATTTTACTGGGACTTTGGTGACGATATATTCGGTTACAATTCTTCGATAATCCGGCACAATTTTTCTAAGGCTGGACTATACAATGTTACAGTATATGTTCAGGATGATGACAATGCGACCGGTGAGTATACCATGCAGGTCAATATCACGGAGCCTCAGGAGCTCGAAACACCAAACAGTACCCCCGTAGAAACAGACTGGTTTTGGTTAGGCGCCGCAATGGCGATCACACTGGTTATTTTGTTTATTATAATCCTGTTGGTCCTTGTGACCCAGACCAGGCGACTGCGTAAACTCATGGCGGCACAGGCCGAAGAAGCCGGTAAAGGTAAAGGTAAAGGTGAAAGTCAACCTAAACATGGTAAGCCCGAACCTGATACTACTACAGCTACTACTGCTACTGCCACTACTACTGTTCCGGTAGTCGGTGCTGGAGTTGGAGCTAAGGTTGGAACTGGAACGGAAACACCAGTATCAATTCAAGTACCAGGCGCCGGTGATGAAACCGAATTTACCACGGCAGGTAAATTGGATTTTGTAATTCTTAAAAAGGGCCGTGGAAAACGTTTCATGAAATTCGAGCTCCATCAGACCAGCAGATCAACCTCGAAATTTGTTGGTTTGATCTGGAGATCAGCATTCTTTGATAAATCCTGGCAGATGAAAGAAAACATTCTCGGGTCAAAGGAGAGGGTGATAGATTACCTGCATTTGAAGATCCTGACCGTACAAAATAAAAATTGGGAAACCGATTACCCCGGTAATGGCATGATCATTGCCAAACCAAAAACCGTTGAAACTATTTTGAAGAACGGTGGTAAAGTGGAATAATTACTGAAACTAAAAACGCCTCTTCTCCCAATTTAGGATTGGTCATATTGTATTATTGCATGTTTTAAGAGATTCCAATTTTAATATGATTTCTTATCAATTTTATTAGGGGTCTGGGGCCTAACAAAAATAAGCTGATTTTGAGAATCATTCTAAATACAATTACTAAATCACCCTGACCCCTGAACTCCAGACCCCCGACCCCTAGTTGATACTTAAAATCTTTATTTTCTATTTCAACAGGATATTTTCCTGCTCCCCTAAATTAGGAGATGAACCCAAACATTTATCTTTATTGATTCGATTATCGATCAAAAAAGGGGCACTAACTTTGCGTATAGAATTAGATGGTTGGCGGCTTGGTATTCGTTTCTCATCATGTCACATAATACCCGAGCATGGAAAATGCAGCAGGCTGCACGGGCATACTTATACTATTCATTCCCATGTTCACGGATCATTGAATGAACATGGCATTGTGCTGGATTTCGAGATCATGAAAGATGCTTTGCGAGCAATAGTGATCGACTTGGATCATAAGCTGCTGTTACCTACTCAAAGCGGACACTTTAAGATCGAGACTGGCGAGGAAATAAATGTTATTTTGGGCGATAAGAAATATCTGTTTCCACAAGAAGATGTGATCATGCTCGACATCAATTCCGCCTCCGCAGAATCATTGGCCAATTATATTCTTAAACGGCTGATCTCGGAAATGACGATCCCAGACAATGTAACCAAGATCGAGATCGGTGTGGATGAGGGGTGGGGTCAGGGTGCGTGGGTAGCGAAAAAGTTCGATTAGATATCTATTATTGGCAGGGGTCGGGAAAAACAGCAGATTTGATGTGGGGGACATTGTAAATTGGAAATTTGAAAGTGCAAAAGGAAATCCAAATTTTTCAATTTGCATTATATAACTTTGGAAAAGTCGAAGAGTTTTCCAATGTAGAATAATTTTCCTCAGGAAAATTATTCGAATTTGTATTTTACAATTCCCAAAATATAAATCCTGCTGACGTATCCCCGACCCCATTAGTTGTCAGTTATCAGTTGACAGTTTTCAGTGTGATTCTATTAAACTGGCAACTAGCAACTAAAATCTAGCAACTGCTTCCAACCCCCGACCCCTGATTTACTTTAAATTGTCTTTACGTTTGTTCTTAGATTCTGGTTGTCTTTTTTCTTTAGACACTTTCTCTGTATGAGTAATGGCATAGACTTTGATCATGACTATACATAAGATGGTAACGACAATGACAGTAATTGGGAACCAGTATATATCCATAAATGATGGGCATTCCACAACCTCAAGCTCAAATCTTAGGGTCGTACTATCCAAACCGTCAGAGACCGTGATCGTGATGTTATGTTTACCTGCATGTTTATCCTGAAGAATTACCCGTATTGACCCGGTCTCCATATCTATATCGAATAACTTGGAGTTATCTGAAAATATTAAAGTGTCATTTTCAATATCTATTGCTTTGATCTGAAGTTTGAAAGTTTCACCTACTTTCATTTTTAATTTCTTATTCTCGATGTCATTAGTAATAACTGGAGGGTCGTTAACCGGGTTGACTGTAATACTAAACGAGCCCACTACATAATGTATTCCATCATAAGCCTGTATGGTGATCCTTGCCTGGCCAAACCAATTGTTTTGAGGTGAAATCGTTATGCGTTTATAGTTGTCGATCATAACCCCGGCACCGGGATATGTTGACTCTAAAATTGAAATGGTAAGGTTATTGGTAGTATTATCTATATCTTCAAGATAATGATTAATAGAAATGATCATAAGATCTACTTCATCTTCATCAAGTGTAACATCCTCAAGTTTTAGTACTGGTGCTTTATTTTCATATGTAAAATTGGAAATATATGGCAGGTAATTATGTGCTGTTATCGTAACCTCCAAAGAACCCAATGTACGCGGGTCAATATCCATTATCGCCATACCTGAAGCATTGGTTGTGGCATATTCATAAACCCCGGAATTATATACACAGACCCGTGCATGTTCGACCGGCTCTCCAGATCGATCGTTGATCTCGACACGTAATTTAAATGCAGTATTGTAAACTAATGAATAATTGAATTTCAACTCATTTGGAATGTCTGTCCAGATACTTAGTTCAGGGTCACCCAATAGGTTGTATCCCACCAGATTGGCAACTGCCATCTGTATATACGGAACACCCTGTCGGATCACGTCTAGCACATAGCTTTCTTTGAGTGTATATAGACATTTGCCCGGTTGAAATGTATTGTTAAAGAACATGTTCCAGAATTGTTCGTTAAGCCACCAGTTGCCGTATGAGCTGCCGTTCTCGGTCTCGCCCCGATATGTTTTACCCGAATTACCAATTAATCCGATGACGCCGCCATTCGTAGCCGTTATAAGTTGTTCCAGATTACTGTCATCGGGTTCGGAGAAATTTACACTGCACGTTGATAAATAAAGAAATGGCAGTTTATTGCCATTAGTTGAATATTTACCGTCATTGTATGAAAACAACGGGCCAAAACCATTGGGTACTGCCGCTTGACCGGTTTCATTGTCATAATGTGCAAGTTCGTCGCCGGTATATAAGGCCTGGCCAGCAAAATTTATAATTGCATGGCCAGCGTTGAAACTCGCCTTGCCGCTTTTATGGTTCAATGTATCATTCTGGAAAGAGTAATTGCCGCCTTCCAGTTCATTGTAGTCATAAAGGTAGTTGATGACCATATTGTCCGGAACATTCTGGATTATCTTGTCCGTTACCTTTAATGCATTATCCTTGTATGATTGATATGCCGAACTATTGTTGGGGCCATCCAGTAACCCGGACCAAAATGTGGCATTTCTCATCCATGAACCAAGCTCGGGCGAGGTCTCATATTTTATTATCTTATTTACTGCGAGATCTGCCTCGGAAACATTGTTCACAGGTAATCTTCCAACATACAAGTCAGCCTGCCAGCCAATATCGCCTTTCTGTTCTCCATAAATGCCGTCGGAATCCTGATCCCATGAGTTGTTCAAACCCGCATAATAATGGTCTGAATAGTAATAATCATCCAAGCCGTATTGTTCGGCTGCATTGACAAATACCGATCGTGAAGGAATAATATCCTCGTCACCAACCAATAATAACCATTGTAGGTTGGAATTATTATGTAGATCTGTCAAGAAATCATGGATCTTTGACGCGTTATCACCGTCGGGATAGTTTACATAAATGCCGTCCGGACCATCGGTGGTGTATATTTTTGTTGGTACTCCTTTTCGTGTTTTCCAATCGGCCAATTCAGTTACGCTCTCTCGGAGGTTGGTTGGACAGATTATAGCGTAAAGTACATTTTCGTTTGTTACCTCCGGCAAGTTCACAGGGTTTGCCAATGCCCGTGTTGAAGGTTTGGCGATTTCAACGTCTTTTTGTGTCTGTGTCAGCGAGCATTCCAATTGGCCATGTTCCATCCCAAGAGCGATATTGGGAAGTAATAAGAATAATAATGATAGGATAAATACTACAGCGATTTTTAACTTGATACACCGAAGATCATGTTGACCGTTCATTTGTAAAACACCTTAAACACTTTAAACACCTTAAATTGAATAGAGAGTATCAAGATTTCATCTTATATACTTATTTTGATAAACAAATATTTTTTGGTACAAAACTCGAATGAACGAGGTGATAACACTAAGTTTTTTGGCTCTTTTTGTAAATTTGTGTAGTTATTGATGGGCAGTGGCCATGATGAATTAGCGATTGACAGATACCTTGATTTTATGTCGGTTTACAGATGCCTGGATTAATTGTTGATTGAACGAAACGTAGTTGTGATAGTAAATCAACGGATCTTCCTAGCATTAATTCATTTCGGTATCTACTCAGCACCAACCCAGCACGGCATCTATTCAGCATCAACCCATCCAGGTATCTGTTCAGCATAAATTCATCACGGTATCTGTTCAGCATCAACCCTGCACGGTATCTGCTCAGCATTATTTAATCCCCGCCACTGTTCAGCAATATTTTTTCATTTGTTGTATATTAATACCTGCACTGTCTTTATTTTTGGGTCATCTAATAACTTTCGGTATGCCGAAACCTATAAGTATTACTATAGTATACTTTTAATTGAAGGAGTAAATGTCATGCAAAATACTTTACCTCTTGTTATGCTGCATGAGGGAAAAGAGGCGAAAATCTTTAAGATCTATGCGGGTAGAGGTCTTATGAGACGCTTGATAGAGATGGGTTTCACGAAAAACTCCAATGTAAAAATGCTCAAGTCTGACAGGGGTTGTTTAATTGTTATTGTAGGTGGGAGTAAATATGCTTTGAGCAAGGGTATAGCTATGAAGATCATGGTTGTCGAAAAATGATGGTGGGTGATATAATAAGAAGAAAGATCAGGGTAGCCCTAGCCGGAAATCCGAATGTCGGGAAAACCACGATCTTTAATGCGATCACAGGCGCGAGACAACATGTTGGAAACTTTCCAGGTGTTACTGTCGAAAAAAAGAGCGGTAATAAGAGATTCAAAGGATATGATATTGAGCTCGTTGATCTGCCTGGCACATATAGCATTACCGCCTATTCTTTGGACGAGATCGTTGCCAGGGACCATATTATCGACGAGAAAATAGATGTGGTTGTTCAGATCGTAGATGCTACAAATATTGAAAGAAATATGTACCTGACCACACAATTGATGGAACTTGGTAGAAAAATTGTTATGGTTCTCAATAAATCGGACTTGGCCAAGGCGAGAGGTGACAGATTCGATAGGAAAAAAATGGAATATTTTTTAGAGATCCCAGTTGTGGAAACCGTGGGTAATGAGGGTAAAGGAATAAACCGGCTTCTAGATGAGATCATTAAAGAAGCAAACAAAGGTAAGCACCATGAGCATGAGGTCAGTTACGGAAACAAAATCGAAAAGGACATCAACAAATTAAAGGCCATTCTTGAAAAGGATCAAACTTTGGCAAAAAAATATCCTCTTAGATGGTTAAGTGTAAAATTGTTGGAGGGCGATCAAAGTGTCCTTAAAAAAATAAATGATGATCCTTATAACCCTGATAACCCGATCACAGTTCAAATTAAAAGGGTTCTTAAAAAGATAGATCTTGAAGAGTATGAAATAACTATGGTCGACAAGAGATACGAGGCGATCAAAGCGGTTCTTCCCCAGGTATGTACACGGCATGAAGAAAAGATGACACCATCTGATATGATCGATAGAGTATTTACTAACAGATATCTTGGGATACCGATCTTTCTAGTGTTGATGTGGGGTGCATTTGAACTTACATTCACATTTGCAACACCATTTGCGGACCTGATTAATATCGGTTTTGTATGGCTTGGCGCCTTCGTATCCACATATATTCAACCAGACTGGCTCGCGTCATTGATCGGTGATGGCATAATCGGAAGTGTTGGATTTGTCCTGATATTTGTACCATATATATTCCTATTATTCCTGTTGTTATCATTTCTTGAAGAAAGTGGTTATCTGGCCCGGGCTTCTTTTATTATGGATAGATTGATGTTCAAGATCGGTCTTCCCGGTAGATCATTCATACCCCTGCTCATGGGGTTTGGCTGTAATGTGCCCGCGATCATGGCCACAAGAACCATTACCGATAAAAAAGATAGGTTGATCACCATACTTATCAATCCTTTCATATCATGCGGCGCACGATTGCCAGTTTTTATTTTATTTGCAGGTGTGTTCTTTGGCAGACAAGCCGGCGCCGTGGTCTTCACAATGTACGTTATTGGGATCGCAGTGGCTATTCTGTCGGCAAAATTATTGAGAAAAACATTGATTTCGGGAAAACCGGCTCCATTCATCATGGAGCTTCCGCCGTATCAGTTCCCATCATTAAAAAACAGTGCACTTCACATGTGGGAAAATGGTAAATTGTATATCAAAAAGGCGGGCACGATCATATTACTCGGTGCAATTATAATCTGGTTCTTGGCATATTTTCCACTGGATGTTGAATATGGAAGTGGAGACAGTTATGCAGGTATAATAGGTAAGGCCGTAGCGCCATTATTAGCACCACTTGGGTTTGATTGGAAGATCACTCTAGCGCTAATATTCGGTTTCGTCGCCAAAGAGATCGTGATCGGTTCATTGGGGGTGATCTATGGTGTCGGCGATAATGAAGATGCACTATCCGACAAACTTCGAGCCCCGGATTCAGGTTTATACCCCTTGAATGCTCTTGGCTTGATGGTTTTTACGCTTTTATATACTCCATGTATAGCTACAATTGCGGTAATTAAACAGGAAACCGGATCATGGAAATGGGCACTTTTTTCGGTTGGGTATAGTCTTTCCATAGCATGGATAATCGTATTTATGATCTTCCAGGGTGGTAGGCTGCTTGGGTTCGGGTGATCTGGAGATGGTCGGATGGCGTTAAATAAGGAAAATAAAAATAAATTGATATTTGGTCTGATCGTTGGGACCACATACATATTATTTGGTGTTATACAAATAGTTGTCAGCCTAAGCTTCGGATCCGGTTTTACCGATGCGATCTATATTCCACATGATATTATTGGTGGGTTTATACTAATTCTGATCGGAACAGTATTTCTGTTCGGTGTGCACGAGCTTAGAGCCGGTACAAACGAGGGTGTGGCGTATGTGTATGTGGGGATCTTGCTGGCACTGATATTCATGATCATTTATATTCTGATCATGAGCTCTAACGCTCTGGAGGCGTATGTTCTATTAAATGAGGATTTTGAACATTGGATACCATCGGATGACCTCAAGCCAGGGATATATTTAGGTATATTTTCCCTTATTGGTTTAATATTATGGAGAAATAAATTTTTAATTGGAAGTAAATAATATGATCAAAGAAACTTTAAATTTGATGATCTCCGGAACCTTAACGATCAATGAAATTGCGATCAAGCTCAAGATCAGTAAAGATGAGTTACTGACCAGGCTTGCGTTCATGGAGCATTTGGGATATCTCCGATCTGTTGGTAATACTAACTCAGATCATGACAACAAAGATCAATGTCTGTTCTGCCCAGAAATCAAAACATGCTCGATGAATAATTTGGAACAACAGCCATGTAAAATGTATGTTATCACTGACAAAGGAAGAAGGGTGATCGGGAAATGAGTGTGTGAGTGTAAGAGTGTGGGAGTTTAGATAATGCTATCATCGACCGTTACGATCTATTGATAATAGAAACCACTGGTTGAAGGGGGATCACTACAATAAATTATCGTTTACAATCGTTGGGTGACCACTTCAATGAATTATCGTTTATTATCGTTTGGGGAGGGGAAGGTAAAATCCCAAATTCAAATTGATCGATTATAGATATAATTTACTGATTTGAGCTGAATATTTTCTCAGGGTTAATTCTTTTTGGAGTTTCCCAATCAGGGTTTGTGGATATTGAGGGCAAATATTTTTATTATCAAAGTTCATGCGGTAATATAGGGCAAGGTGGTCTTATAACTCAAATTACAGGGGTTAAGCGAACGTATTATATGCATAATTTGAGTTATATGAAATTAAGAATTTCGACCTAAGAAACCAATAACTAATTCTTATGTGTGATAAAAATGGACATGAAATATAATAGAGCAATAATTTATTCAACCAAACCTTTATCGGGTAAATTTTATTATAGAGATATTTTTCGACTATTACCCTCAAAGAGAAGATATCGAAATAGTCAATTCCCAATAAAATTGCAATATTCAGTGAAAAATCCTTCTGCTAATTATCCTTTGGATATGAAGATTTTAAAAGATAGAAGAGATTTGGAAGTGCTAGAAAAAATTCATTTATTATCATTATTTTCTCAATTTTATTTCTACGATCTTGGTAGAAAATACATGTTTATTAAAAAATTTTCATCAATGAATCTTAAAGATGTTCCAAGAGGTTCTATTCGTTTTTATCAAGATCTTACATTAAATGATTTAAGTGTGATTGAAATAATATTTCCAGAGCAAATTGAAGAGTTTTTAGATAAATATTATACCTTAGAATCAGATGAAAAAAATGTCTTCAGAAAAGCAATGTACCTTTTTTATATTGGAATTAAATTAAAGAATAAACACCCAAGCATTTCGTTTTTATGTTTAATTTCTTCAATAGAAACTTTAGCACAATTTGATAATAAAGAACAAAATAAAAAAGTAAAGGAAAGTTGTAGCCAATGCCATAGTTTAGAAACCTCTTCTTGGAAATGTAAAGAATGTGGAAATCCAATATGGGGTATAGGTACGAAATTCAAGAAATTTATTTTGAAATATGCATATATGAACAAACAGACTTCATCTAATAATAAATTCATTAATAAACTATATTCAACAAGATCAAAAATCTCTCATTTTGGTGCTTTTTTAGATTCTGATTTATTCTGGGATGATAGACAATTTACAGTCAATTGGCACGAATCGTTTCTTCATAAGGATTTGATTGCTGTGACAAGGCTTTGCTTGATAAATTGGTTGATACTACTCGGTCGAAATTCTTAACTTATCGCCAATCCTATAAGAAATTGCAATAAGGCTCAGTTTCTATGAAACACATATAACACGCGGGTATACAGTTCGCTCGTTGCACTCGCTCACCCAAATGCCACCGCTAGATTTATATGATGATAAAATGATTCATTTAAAGGGTGCGGTGACACTTCGCATACCCGCTAGCCGTTATTTGCAATTGCCCCAGCACATGGGAGAAGTTATTTTATAGTATATCAACCGACATCTATTATTATTGTAAATATTTATAAATAAACAGGCAATTATCTACCTGTAAATAAAATCTTAAATGGAGATATATGCCACACTCATGGAATGAATTGTAGGGAGGCATAAAATAATGAAACAGCTAAAACATTTTAAGCCAAGGAACAAAACAGGACCATCACCACTATCTAAGCATAAAGCAATAACAACACTTTCACCCACACCCTCACAAAATTCACTCCCTGATCTGCCCAACAACAACTCCGAACCCTCCGATGGTATGCGCGTAGGCGAAAGCCCAGTGCCGGGCCTCAGCCTGAAGCACATCCTGCGCGGACATAAAGGGTCTATAAGTAACATCGCCTGGTCGCCGGACGGCCGTTTCCTAGCCTCGTCGTCTGATGACAAAACCATCCGCATTTGGAACGTGGTACGCGGGGAGTGTACGACCGTGCTTAAGGGGCATAAAGATGAGGTTACTAGCGTGGCTTGGTCACCAGATGGAAGTGTATTTATCTCTGGAGCGAACGATGGTGAAATATGCTTTTGGAGTATTTCATTGAAGAAAATTATTAAAAGCTGTAGGAAGCATGAAGGAAGAATTTACAAAATCCTTTGGTCTTCAAAGAAACGATTCTTCACAACATTGGGAAGGTCTTCAAAGGGTAGTAATATGTATGTAGTCATTTGGGATGCAATTAATCTTATTCCCAAAAAAACAATTTCCATGAAATCAACTGGCGGAAATGATATTGAATGGTCGCCAGATGGAAATACTCTGGCCATTGGAAAAGCAATGGGGGTAATTAAACTCCTAAGCATGCAGTTAAAAGGTCATTCAAATCAATTAACAGAAGCTAATTTTATCAATCATATGGCTTGGTCCCCAAAAGGGAACATGCTTGCATCAGGAGATTATGACTTTAATTTGCGTATATGGGATATTCCAACCAGAAAACTTAAACTATTGCTTGAAGATAATGGCTTTTCTAGTGGGATAATATGGATGCTAAATGAAAAAACGATAATAACATGTAATTATAAAGATAGTGCTATAAGTATTTGGAATGCTGAAACTGGACAATTGACTACTAGACTTGAAGGTCATACAAGTCCCATGAATAACATTTCGCTTTCCTACAGTGGTAATTTGCTTGCATCTTGTTCTGAAGAAAGCATTCGTCTTTGGAGTACAAAGTCATGGAATAACATAGCTTCGATACGGTTATCTGAAAATGAGTCATCCTTTCACCCTACTCGACCTATTTTGGTTACCTGGAGCCGCCAAGAACCCGTCATTCGCATCTGGGACATCGATATGGATGTCCTCCTCAGCCAAACACCAATCGACTCCGTCCGTTATACCACAGCTAAACTCGCCCTGGTGGGCGATTCGGGCGTGGGCAAGACAGGTCTGGGCTGGCGGTTGGCCCATGGCAAGTTCAAAGAACATTCATCCACTCACGGCCAACAGTTCTGGGTGATAGACGATCTCTGCACAACTCGGACAGACGGTACTGAGTGTGAGGCCGTGCTGTGGGATCTAGCCGGACAGCCAGATTATCGCTTGGTACACTCGCTTTTTTTGGATGATGTGGATACGGCAATGGTTCTATTCGATCCTACAAACCGCCAAGAGCCCTTATCTGGCGTTGACTTCTGGCTCAATCAGTTGAGGCGCAAGGACAAAAACCTGTGCAATAGCATCCTTATCGGTGCACGCTCAGACCGCGGCTCCTCCACTCTGACCGATGATGAGTTGCAAGCTTACTGCGAGCGGAACGGCATCTGCGGAGGTAACATCCAAACTAGCGCGAAGGATGGTACTGGACTAGACAAATTGATGGTAACTTTGAAAACCCAGATTCCTTGGAATGAAATGACTGCTACCGTCACAACGTTGACCTTCAAGCGTATCAAAGAATACGTGCTGGGATTGAAAGAACAAACCGATAGAAAGAACGTGCTGGTACATCCAGAAGAATTACGCTTACAACTTCAAGTCATTAACCCAGATTGGGAGTTCAGTGACGCCGAGATGATGACCGCTATTGGCCATCTAGCCAACCATGGTTACGTCACTGTATTGCGTGGTTCATTGGGGACGCAATCCTTTCTGCTAGCACCTGACCTGCTTGTTAACCTGGCATCGTCTATTGTCCTAGAAGCGCGCCGTAGTCCGCGTGGTCTGGGTGTACTAGAGGAGAACCACCTACTGGCTGGTAATTACCATTTCCCGGAATTACATGATCTAGACAAGGAAGAGATTGAAATCCTGTTGGACGCAGCAACGGTGCTCTTTCTAGAGCACAACCTGTGTTTCCGAGAATCTTTCAACCAGCAGACCTTCTTAGTTTTTCCTTCACTGATTAATGAGAAACGTCCCAAAGATGAAGATTTCACCCAGATCGAAGGTGCTTCATATCGTGTTAAAGGTGCAGTTGAAAACGTTTATGCCTCACTAGTAGTGATGCTGGGTTATACCAATACTTTCATCCGAACCCACCAATGGCAGAACCAAGCCCAATACGAAATGGGTGATGGCGAAATCTGTGGTTTCCAGCAAACAGACAACCGTGATGGCGAGATTGAATTGGTGTTATATTACGCCCATGACACACCGGATCCTATTCGCATGATTTTCCGGGGTCTGTTCGAACGTTTCCTTAGCCGTCACGAATTGGACATCTCGCGCTACCAACCCGTACAATGCGACAAGTGCGGATCTGTTCTGGCACGCAACGTGGTCCTTGCACAATTGGAGAAGGACAAAAAAACTACTTTCTGCCACGAATGCGGCAAAGAGCTTCCCTTACCAGATCCTGAATCTGTTTCCCGCTTATCCCGTCGCGAGGAGATTGTCATCGATGCCCAGCAAACCATCGCCAAGCGACGCACCACTTTTGAGGCTGCTCTAGTACGCGTCAAAGCCCTGCTCCGTGACCAAGACGAAGATAAAAAGCCCACCTGTTTTATAAGTTATGCCTGGGGTATTCCTGAGAATGAACGTTGGGTTTTACAGCTGGCCAAAGACCTACGCAATGCTGGTATTGATGTATTATTTGATCGCTGGGATTGTCCACCTGGATCCAATCTTGACCTTTTCATTGAAAGAATCATGTCTTCTGATTATGTAATTCCTATCGGAACACCTAGTCTACGCGAGAAATATGATACTCAAGAAGCCGACCCAGTCGTAGCGGCTGAGCTAAAACTCATAAATCTACGCGTCCGTCAGACAACCGAATATGGTGAGACTATTCTGCCGGTGCTGTTGGATGGTACTGCAAAAACATCTTTTTCACCACAATTACAACCTCTGGTATGTGTTGATATACGAGATAGTGATTTTTACTTCCAAAAACTGTTTAAAATTATATGGCGAATTTATGAACTACCCTTCGATAACCCGCTTTTAGAAGAATTACAAGAATCTATGTGCCTGCAACGCAAGTAAATAAAATATATAAATAACACTATTTCTGAAAATACAAACTCAATATCATATTTTTATTTAAATTTAATAGAAGGGGGGCAACAGCATATAACACGCGAGTATACGGCTCCAGGGGTTGCATCCCTTCCGCCCAAATTGCCTTTGCTACAAAAACGTTTATATTCGGTAACTCCGCATACCCGCCAGCCGTTGTGCCAAATTGCGTTTTGGTGCCAAAATTAGAAAATTATTAATATTAATGCAGCATATATATCATATTAAGGTGCTATTATGGTGCAAGCATTAATAAAAATAACAGATCATACTAATAGGGTTCTAAATATTATAAAAGCGAAATACGGTTTAAAGGACAAATCTGAGACAATTGATCTTATGGCCGAACAGTATGAAGAGGAAATATTGGAACCTGAATTAAGACCAGAATATATAGAAAAAGCTAAGAAAATAATGAGGGAAAAGCCTATCCATGTCGGGACACCGAAAGATCTAAGAAAAATGATGGGATTGAAGTAAATGTATTTAATCGATATTCGACCTTCTCTTAGAAAAAAATTAGTGAAATTACTAAAACAGTAATTCTTGAGGACTTTGACCATCATGATAATATTTACAAACAATAATAAAACGAGGTAGAAAATGAAAGTCTTTCTTGTTGGAATAAGTGATGTTGGAAAAACAACGATAGGAAAAGAATTAGCTAATAAGTTAGGATACAAGTTTTTTGACCTTGATAAAGAGATAGAGGGTTATTTTAATAAATCAATAGAACAGATTCAATCTCAATTGATAACAGAATATTTTTATTTCTATTAGATCGTGAGAAAAACCATTAAATATAATATCAACCGTACTTGATCCGAAAGAAATTTGGTTTACCAAAAAAGGTTGGGAGTGTTATGACAACTGATCGCGCCGAGGACTATCTTGAAGCATTGGACACCATAATAGGTAAAAAGGGTTATGCCAAAGTAAAGGATGTCTGTAAGATCCTGGGCATTGGCCCATCGAGTGTGACCGAGATGTTTCAAAGGTTGACCAAAGAGGGTTACCTCAATTATGAAAAATATGGCGGTGTAACCTTTACACTAAAGGGTAAAAAGATCGCAAAAGAGACCAAGGCAAAGCATGTTATGTTACATGATTTCCTGATTATCCTAGGGGTGGATGAAATGATCGCGGAGGAGGATGCGTGCAAGATCGAACACGGTTTGAATCCCGAAACTGTGGATCGTTTGACCAAATTTGTTGAATTTGTCCGGATAAAAGAAGAAGGGCCAAGATGGCTGGATCACTTCAAATATTATTTCCAGACCGGACAATATATCGAATGTACGCAATCGTCACAATCACAGTGCCCGATACATGGCGATAACCCAAAATCAAAATGATCACATTGAGTTTGGACAGAGGGAAGGATGGAAAACTGAAGAATGAAAAATGAAGAATAGAAAATGTAAAATGAAAGAATACTTTTAAATTTTCAATCTTCAATATTCAATTTTAAATATCTCAAGCAACAACCAACACCTTCTCTCCACTATTTCAACATCCAAACAACCCAACAGTTACCTAACATGCTTACATTAAATATTAATAGTGAAAAATTATTTCCAACATAACCTGTTAGATATTAAGGTGCTCAATATGGATCCTGAAACAATTAACGTGGTTTCCGGGCTGCCAAGATCGGGAACGTCAATGATCATGAAGATATTGGAGGCTGGCGGTCTGAAACCCTTGACAGATAATATACGCACTGCCGACGAGGATAATCCGAAAGGATACTATGAATTCGAGCGCGTAAAAAAATTGCCCGACGATACTGCATGGCTGAAAGATGCAAAGGGGAAGGTCGTAAAGATATTGGCGGAACTTGTGACCTACTTGCCAAATGATCACAATTATAAAATAATCTTTATAGAAAGAAACCTGAAAGAGATCATCGAGTCGCAAAGAAAGATGCTCGTTCGAAGAGGCAAGGACCCGGATATCGTGCCTGATGAAGAATTGATCTTATTGTTCAAGAAGGCCTTGAAGCTTATGGATAACTGGATCAATACACAGCCAAATATCGAAGTTTTATATGTTAATTATAACGAGATATTAGTAGACCCCAAAGAGTGTATACTAGAGATCAACGAGTTTTTTAATAACGAACTGGATGAACCCCGGATGGTTTCGGAAATAGACAAGAAGTTATACCGCAATCGGGCTTGAAAATAAACGTATTTTTGTTGATTGACAGATGCCTTGAGTGATTGTTGATTGACAGATGCCGGTTTCTATTCAACACCAACCCATCACGGTATCTGTTCAGGAATCAACTCAGCCTGGTATCTGTTCATCACAAACTCAGCCCGGTATCTGTTCAGCATCAATTCATCACGATTACGATTCATCGTCAAGATTACTTGGTCTTTTCATTATTTTCAGTCTCATCATCATCCAACTCATCTTCTTCCCCATCTTTTTCATCCCCTTCTTCTTCCGGTTCGTCTTCGTCCTCTTCTTCAACCTTTTCGGTCTCGGGTTTTTTTCCTTTCAACAGCTTCGGCTTGATAAACATCATGAAAAGTATGATGATTATCACAACTGCTGCAATTATTCCCCATACCATGGCTGTAAAGTCTCCTCCATCATCAGTTTTATCTTTGCCCTCTTCCTTGTCCATCGGGATTTCGAGGTATGTGGTGGCTCCTTCGCCAACGTCGATCGATAACTTGGTTTCAGTGGTATAACCCTCATATTCAATAATTAGGGTATAAGTCCCCGGCGGTAAATATGTTAAAAATGTGCCTGTATCGTTTGTTTGGCCCGAGGCCACGATCGCGTCATCGAGTTTCACCGTGACCGTAACACCGGTTATCACTTCACCATCGTCGCCCACGGTGATAACCAGTGCCCCTTCGCCTTTGGGTATCTCGCCAGGTTTCACAGTTGAAAACGAAAAGCTGCCGTCAACCAAAATGTCCCTGGCCCTCACATCGAAGTTTGGACCGAGATTGGCCAGCTTTGTAGTGTATAATGTATCCTTGCTCAGGGGAGAATTGGGTGTAAATATTAATGTGAAATTGATCGAGTCGTAAGATCGGGTCGTATCCACTGTACCTTTTGAACTTACAAGTGCCAACCCAAAATCGCTGGGATCTATTGCGGAATCGAATGTATACGTGATCATAGTATCAATCGGGATCTTGGACGAGCCCGGTTTGGGCGATACAAAAAGGAGATCGGGCCGAGTTGTGCCAGTCAACGGTTCGGTCAAAAATGTGAACATGAACGATTCTTTCAGTGTGTTTCCCGAAAGGTCAGCGGTTGTTTTGCTTAAAGTGACGGTGTATATTGTATCAAACGAAAGGTTTGCGTCCGGTGTGAAGACCAAGATATTCCGATCCCAGCTTAATTTACCTGCAGTCACTGGTGAGAAGTCGAACCCATCTTCGGTTATCGTCTTGTCCATTGCCTCGGAGAATGTGAACCATATGAGTGAGTCCACAGGTGCATTCGAACCCTTGGGAGACCAATCCTTTAGTGTTGGTGCAGTGCTATCACCCTCTGGTGGAACTGTGCTGAACTGGAAAGTATAACTATTGTTCAAATGATTTCCATTAATGTCCTCTGCATTGGAGGAGATCGCCACCTTGTATGCCGTGCCGTACGCCAACGGTTCATCGGGGGTAAATGTCAGGGTCATGTTGTTATTGCCCCAGCTGAACTTGCCGGTAATGGATGGATCAATAGAGAACGCATTTTCGCACTTTGCCTGGTCAGCCATCCTGTTGAATGTTGTACTTATATTGGTATCCACCGGTACATTCTTGATCGCGGTCGGATAGTGTGAGGTCACATCGAACTCACCACCCGTAACCGTAACATAGAATGTGGCCTCGTTGGGGTTTGAACCGCGTGCATCAATGAGATATAATGTAACTGGCATAATCCCATCATTGTTGAACATATAGCTAACATTAATGCCGTTCAGATAAATTATACTGCCCGAGTCATCTATGTTCCACTTATAGGATTTGATGGTTCCATGCTCGGGGTCGTAACAGCTCGAGGCGTCCAATATATATTTGGTACCTGCCAGTATCGTAACATTACCAAGGCCGACTATTTTCGGCGGTGTTTTATCAAGTACCGAAACCGTTAAATCATCAATGGCCCAGTTACCAGCATCGTCGGTGACGTTCAAGTTAACCGTATACTCGCCCGGATAAACGAATTTATATGTGGGTTTGACACCTGTTAATTTCACATCGTCATTCTTTGCGTGGTCAAAAAACACCCAGTTATATTCAAGAGCGCCCTCGGGGTCGTTATCGGTTGTCTGGTTTCCATTGAAAGTTGCCAGCTTATCCTCGTCCACTTCTTTGTCTGGACCGGCCTCTACCTCCGGCGGGGTCACATCGGTCACGGTTACTGTGAGTGTATCGGTATCTGACAGCTTACGCCAGTAATCATATACCGTTAATGTGACCGTATATATCCCAGGTGTATCAAAGGTGTACTTGGGCATTACCCCGGCGAGGTCCACGTTTGTTCCCCGGTCGTCAAAGGTCCATTTATAGGTAATCGTATGGTCCTGATCGTTGTCGGAAGAGAGGGTGCCGTTGAACTCGATCTGTTCATCCTCGGGTGTTTCAATATCCTCACCAGCCTTGGCCTCGGGCGCGGTGGTGTCGTTGATATTTACTGTTAATGTATCGATTGCGGCGTTGTTTGCCTCATCCTTTACGCTGAGTGTGACGGTATAGTTACCTGGGTAGGTGAAAAAGTATTTGGCTGTATTGCCGTAGAGTGTGACCTGAGTTCCATGGTCATCGAATGTCCAGGTCAGATTCAGGATACCGCCGGGTTTGTTATCATTACAACCCGACCCGTTAAAGGTTACCCAGGTATGCTCGTCCTGTGTAATGTCGGAGCCCGCAGCAGCCAATGGCAAGGTGATATCGGTAACATGGACCCACACGGTATCAGTGTCCGAAAGGCCAGACCCATCCGTAACCTTTAAGGTTAACGAGAAATTGCCAGGATTGGCGAAATTATACCAAGGTGCACTGTTGTAAAGTGTCCGAGGGCCCTGATCGTCGAATGTCCAGGTATAGTTCGTAAGATATGTCTGTCCGTCCGAAGAGCCGCTGCCGTCAAGTTGATAGAGTGTGTCCTCGTTTATTGTAGTGTCCCACCCTGCATGGGCAATGGGCTTAATATTGTCAGTCTTAATGAATTGTCTCTTAAGATCGTTTTCCGGTGTATCATCGTATCTAAATTCTAGGCCGCCCTCCTCGTTTATATAATGATCCACCCAAACATCTACATAATAATCACCGGAGCCCAAAGAAATGAGTGATAGGTTCTCACCATCGGCCTTGGTGCTCTCTGGTATACCTGAACCTGAGTCCGCCCTGAAGAATCCATAGTTCTCCTCGAGCATGGTACCATTTATCATCCGAAGGTTGACGTCGTCAATATACCATTCCGAGCCATTGGAATTCATTGTATCCAGGTGAAACCTGAATATAAGGGTCAAACGCTTGTAGCCGATATAGTCGGTGAGGTTTACCGTCTCTTTTATCCAACCACCTGAATTCCCGGTCCAACCTGGCATATCATTACCCTTGTTGTTGGCACTGAATTGCGTGCCCGTGTACCCCGGTGAGGGGAACTGCTGAGTATAATTATTTTCATCGGTTTGTATCAGGAGAACGCCGCTGTCGAAGTTCTTACTGATCGAATAATTATGCCAGAACGAAAGTTCCATATACTTGGCCCAGGGTGCTAGCCCGTCTAAATACAGTACACTTTCGAAGGTATCCACATTACTACTCTCCCAGTAAGACATCTGGCCTGTGGCCGATTTAGATATCTCCAAACACTTGGTTGAGTCCCTGCCATTTGTGTCGAAGACCCAGCCGGACCCGGGTTGGCCGTATTCATTCGGGTACAGAAAGCTTGAAAGCGACCGGACCTTACCTGCGAACTGGTATGTTGTTTGGTTTATGGACATTATCGGGCCGTAATCCGAAGTTATGTTGCTGCAGTCGTTCATGAGGTCAAAGGGTGCCTCGGTGGTTGTATTGGAACTGATCCTAAAGCTGCCGTTGAAATATTCTGTGGTGGTTCCGTCATTGGCAAATGTGGCGTTTATGTTAAGCTTTCCCTGCGGCACCCAGCCGCTTGGCGGTTCGTTTATGCTCTCAACACCAATATCATGTAGGTTATAGAAATAGACCGGTCTCATACTGTCATTGTTCCATTCGTTCATATCATCAGTAAGTTTTGTATATACAACGATCAACGCATCAGAGTCCCAGTTGGTCTCCGGTGGCGTTTCCTGGACCTGCCATGGCTTGAAGGTCACATCTGTTTTGTCACCTGGAGAGAGTGTCACATTCTTCTCATCCCACCAGTCGAGCTGCCATTTAGATATATTGGAGAGATTGATCCTATCCAAATATATGCCTTCGGCGTTTTGGGAAGCATCAGTCGAGAAGTTGAAATAGATCGCGCAGTTCGATTCGCCGTACATAAACCAGGGCAGATATAACTCTAAATTCCGTACCCAGGCCCATGATTGCTGGTTACCTGTAATGTACCAGATCGTTTGCCAATATGAACCGTTTGTGGCATTGACCCAGAGAATATCGTTCTCGTCCGCCAGGTCCCACCACAGGTCGAAGGATAGCAGGACCTGAGATGTTCCCTCGTTAGGGTCTATGGAACTGAGATCAATATTCGTGATCTCCACTGAACTTTCGGTAGAGTTTTCGTAATCGTGATCGTCGATGTCGTCGCCACACCACCAGGAGGTTGCACCTGCAGTAGACCTGGTGCCATCGACTTGCCATTGGCCCGTGGTTCCAACGGATATTGTGCCCGCTTGTGAACCTGAGGTGGCATTGTATGTATCGTTGTAGAATATCGTATCCGAGTATTGCCAGTTCTCCAGGTAGATCGAGCAGTTCACATCAAAGGTCTGCTCGATGTTGCCGTTGTTAACCACAGTAGCATTGAATGTCTGGGCGGTCCCGGCGAGCGCCCTCAGGGCGCCGGGCTCAAACTGTTGCGGGATCTCCATGGTGCCCGGGTTAATGATCAGGGTCGAGGCGTCAACCATTTTTAAAACATTCAACAATTCAGTTGTCTTGTTATTGGAATCGTCCCCATCATTGGATAGTTTTGTAGTGACATTAACCATATAATCTCCCTCAACGGCCGGGGTCCAGACAAGATTGGATATGGCTGTAGTGTTTTCACCACTCGGAAGATCGGTCACGGTCACCTCATCGGCCCATACATGTGCCATCGTGTAATTTCTTGCCGAAATGTTGATGTCGTCGAGATGCCAGCCCGGACCTTCGTTGTCCTCTTCCGATGTAAACAAGAATTCAATGGTAAGGTTTTCAAATCCCTTATATTGGCTCAGGTCAATCTGGACATACTCCCAACCGTTCGATATGCCTGTGGAGGTATGGAGCACATCCGAGAAATCCTCCGATTGGTTGGTGATAATTACCTGGCCAAAGTCACCGGCGGATATGCCATATTCCTGGAAGAATGATAGTACGACACGCTCGGTTGTAATTCCACTGAGGTTTAGATCTTCGAGGAACACTGATTCTTCCCAATTATTCTCGTATTTACGTTCATTTTCCCAAGCACAGTACAGAGATCTTTCCTTGCTCCAGGAAATCTCATCATCTCTAAACCACATTTCGGTTGTGCTCATGCTTATAGTCTGGCTCTGTGACCCGGTCGGTGGATCATCGATATTGTTGAAATAGATCACGTCCAGGGAGGTGTAGTCATATTTCTCGATCGTGAAGTTAACCGGGAAGGTTTGATCCAGGTTGCCCGGGTTGAAAACGCCGCCATTTAGATAATAACTCCCGGGTGGGATGCAGCCATTTGGTTCTTCCAGGCCCAGTGAGGATACATCGTTAATGTTATTTACGAATATATGTTTGGACGATACGTTATTGGCAGTCTCGTTATCATCGGTGTAATTCAGGGTAGCAACCCCTAGGTATTCTCCGGCCAAAGAAGCATTCCATTGGGCGCCGCCAAACGTCTCGTAAATGACATCACCGACATCGCACTTTGTGATTGTGGTCTCCACACTCCAATTATAGGTCCTGTTCATCGGCATGACCACTATATCGTCTATCCACCAACCATTGGAGCCATTTTCAAACCCGTAATCTCCGCCATCCATGCCAAGCCCACGAAGATTGTGCCCTGAATAGTTGAACGCGAGAGAGATATTGTCCCCTATGTATGATCCCAGGTCGAAAAATGTAGTGATCCAACCGTCACTGGACATCAGGAATGCTTCCTGGCCCTGAAAGTCGTTCACCTTCACACCAAAACCCATATCGTCGTACGGTGATGGGTCGGAGATACCTATTTTGTTCGAACATCCTAACTCAAAGTCTTTATATGGATATCCATACTCGGGCTGAAGCGTTGTCCAGTTGATCCCGTCGGTTGAGACCGAGACCCAGCCACCTTCGATGGGGTGGATCTCGGGGTTTCCACCTTGCCCCTCATCCATGTCAAGTTCGAAATCGTATGAATGGTTGAGCTTCAGAAGCACCGTGTCCGGGGTAAAGCCAAATGATGAAAGGTTGATCTGGTCTTTGGTAACCAGGGAACCGTTCAGGTAATCCGCTATCTGGTCTTTAGCCGAGTTATTGCCGAACCACCATGATGTGGTCGGTGAATTATATTGCCATGTAACCTGCTGCCAAGAGTTGTTTGCATCTCCACCAGTGGTATTCCATTTGGCACTTCCGGACTCCATGTCATCCTCGAACACGGGTGAGGAATACTCCACATCGTAGATAGTAAAATTCAGATCGAAGTTTGCCGCGGGAAGATTTCCCACGTTTTGCAGTGTTACATTCAGCTCAGAAAAACCGATGGGTGGATACATCTCCGGTTTAATTATACCCGAGACTGCCATATCTATTACATCTATTATGGTGATCGACTTGTTGTCAATATCGTTGTTGTCTGTGGAGTTGATCGAGAACTGGTCGTTGGGCAGCCAGGTTTGAATTATTAGCCAGTATTCGCCCTCGGACATATCGGGATTAAATGTAACATTTACCAAATGGAAATGATCAAGCTTTCCGGCGATGGTTTGGTTCTTGAAATAATAGACGCTGCTGTTGCTGGTGTACAGTATCGTCAGACTGACGTTGAACGGGCTGGCGTCGTAAATGCCATAATTCTTTACTGTCACATTCAAAAAGTAGTTTCCTACAGGGTAAAACATCGTGGGGTTTTGCGATTCGTCTCCGGTGTTGGTGTTATAAAGGGTCGAATCCCAAATACCGGCGTCGCGGCCTAATAGTGGAATGTATACCAAAACAGGCTCTTGGCCCCAGGTATCTACCAGCACTGCGTCCGGGCCGAATTTGCCGTCCATGTTTCCCAGGCGAAGGCGCTCGCTGTTGACGTCGGAAAGTCTAAATTCAATATAATTATCGTTTACATCGTTATCCAGGCTGTCAGAATCAAACAACCTTCCGGTGAGGCCGTTCTCGAATATTACAAGAGTCTCATGGTCAGCCAGGATTACCAGGTCCTGATCATTGTCCAGGTCTATATCTGCGATCTCCATCACTTGTACATTTTGGTCAGTTGAATACTGCTCAAGATTTAGGTTTGTGTTCCCAACTATCGCGTCATTATCGAACAGTCTTCCGGAACCATCGTTATATAATACTCCGAAATAATTATAGGTAGGTGACCAGGTAGATAGTGCAATATCAGCGTCATTATCATTGTCCAGGTCTGCAAGTTGTACCAGAACCGGCATATCCTCGAACTGGTAGAAATCACCCATGGTAAAGAGACCATCGCCATGGTTCAGAGATATGACGAATCCCCAGGAACTATATTGCCAACTGTATCCGGAAACGATCACATCTAGGTCTCCATTGGAATCCTCACCTACATCACCCAGGGCAATATCAAACACATATCCACCAACCGAGTAGTGAAATTGAAACGGGTTGACATTACTTGTGTTGGAGTCATTATCAAAAATATATTGATTATTTGAATTTAACAGTATATGAAATCCACTGAACCCTTCTCCTTGACTCATTTGACCAACCACGGTATCGTTCAGGCCGTCGTTGTTGAGATCACCCACCAATGCCTTCACAGCCACGCTATCGTATCTGGGCCATATATTAAAAGGAATTTCGATGATCTGTAAATTTGCATCGCCCGGGATCGTGTTATTATCATAAACCCTTCCGGAGCCGGAGTTGTTGAATATTGTCAGGTTATTTGTATTCTGGTCAATGATCAATACATCTAACAAGCCGTCGTTATTCACATCACCCAGGGTAATATCCACCGGTTTATATTCTGCGGGGATCGTATAATTATTGCCGCCCTCCCGGGTTAAGTTGCCGTCTGCGTCGTTCAGGTATAATGTGAACATATTGATCTTTTGAAAAAGCACAACTGTGTCATTATATCCATCATTATTCACATCACCGATCGCCAAACCGGAGCCATCTATCGGAAATGTATCAAATTCCCGTACAAGGTGGTGCTCAAAGTCACCAGCTACCGATCCACAGATCGCGGTCAAACTGCTACCTATCAAAATCAATACAAATAAAATAGACAAAAATCTTTTTAACATTTTGTTACCCCCTTCAAATACCTCAATAATATTTCCAGGCAAAAAAGGCAGTTTCATTCTTGACTTATTATCTAAAGTTAATAATAAAGAGAATATAAATAACTATCGTTATTGAATTAATTATTGAACTTTTGTGTTTTATTTACAATGCAATAGTAATGTAATTTTTTATAACGTCTATTTGAATCTCAACGCTACCAGTCGATCTCATCCGAAGGAAAAGTAAAACTCGAACAATTTGTTGGCACAAATTATTCTTGAGCTAAGAATTCTTATAATAAATAACGCTGGGTAAAGAATTCTTAGTTACAGACAATTTTTTTATAAAAAATTGTTGTGGTTTAAGATTTAACTTTTAAAATTTGACTTTAAAAAATGCGTAACGGAATCTGGCAATGGTAATCACCTTCTAATATGATTCGTTATTTATTGTGTTAGAATATAAATATTTTGGAACTTTATTAGGGATGTGAGATGTGTACGCTTGGTGATTATCAATAAATTGTCAACGTCATTCATCACCGGGATTCGGGATTCGGACGCTACAATAACTTATTGACAATAACTGCTTGTGGGATTAGAGTTTTTACAATAATATGGCAACCCACCTCCCACATCCCACACCCCAAATCCCTAAGTATTTAATAATTAATTCAAGTATCACCGGGATTCGGGTTTCGCACGCTATAAATCGATAATGATTTAACTCGCTTGTGGGATTCGGGTTTTTACAATAATATGACAACCCACCTCCCGCATTCCACATCCCAAATCCCTAAGTATTTAATAATTAATTTATTGAGTATGATTTAAATATTAGTTCAAATATTGTCATTCTAACTTAAACAATTCGGCCATATTATAAATAAATCTAATGTGTGACCACCATGCCGCTAGGGGATAAGAAAAAACAAATAATTGCATTCATCATCGCTGCAATTATCTTACTCGCAATTTTAAGTGTAGTCGTCCCTACTCTTGGCAAGGTTGAAGAAGAAGAGGAACCCGAAGAAGAGGAATATTCGTTCGTTTTCAAAAATTATCCTGTCACCACACGTGATCTTGATAATAACGAACCAACAATAGCTATCAATCCCAATGACCATCTCAATATGGTGGCAGGCTCCAACGACTACAACACACCTCAAGGTGATGCCTGGCCCGGATATTACACCACGCACGACGGCGGTATGACCTGGTCAGAAGGTCTCATCCCTGGTTACCCTGGTGATTCTGAAACCACGCAGCTCAGTGGTTTCAAAGGCGGAGGCGACCCGGTGCTAGTGTGTGCAAACGATGGTACCTTCTATTACGCAGGAATCGCGTTCGAACGCGCGATCAATCCATTTAACCCCATCGGATTCGGTTTGGTCCCTGGGCTTGACAATTGTGTCTTCGTGGCCAAGTCTACAAACGGCGGTGATTCATTCGACCAGGTTGTTGTAGTATGGACCGCGCTTCATTCATTAGTTAGGTTCAATGACAAGGAATGGGTAGCTGTTGATCCCAATGACTCGAACTATGTATATCTGGTCTGGTCAATTTTCACAGGTATGGTGACCTCAAGACTGCTATTCAGCAGGAGCACAGATGGAGGGCAGACCTGGTCGTTCCCGCCCACTACCATTACCGAGACCAATGACGGCGAGATCAATATCCAGGGCTCGGCGATCGTAGTGGACAATGATGCGAATATACATGTTACTTGGATCGACTTCGGTTCCAACCAGGTACGATATGCCAAGTCCACTAATCGAGGTGGGTCGTTCTCTACACCTGTGGATGTGTCGCCTATCGATCCAATACCGCGGTATTTACCAAATGGTAATTATCGTACACCAACCATGACAATGCTTGCAGTAGACTACTCGAACACGAACACTAGCGGGAACCTATACGTGACCTGGGGCGATTATACTCATGGTGATTCCGATACCTACCTGGCATACAGCCATGATAACGGTGGTTCTTGGACCGGACCGGTGCGGGTGAATAATGATACTGAAGGTAACGGTTTGGACCAGTTCTTTCCCGCCGTGGCAGTGTCAACCGACGGCCTTGTGCATGTGACCTTTTATGATCGACGTAACGATGTAAATAACACGTTGCTGGAATACTGGTGGGCGATCTCGTTCGATGGTGGGAAAACGTTTCCGGTCAATCTTCGTATCTCGGATACATCATTTAACGGTGATCACAGCCGCGATGGCGATAATGATTTTATCGGCGATTACACGGGCGTTGTTGCAACGAACGATAGCGTGGTTGCGGTCTGGTGCGATACACGTGAGGCGTCTGAAAGTGATGGTGATACCGAGATCTATTTCGTGAACATGCCGTACCTGGAGGTGCTTGAGCACCTGGACCTTGAGGCGTTGGGTGTGGAATGGGAGTATAGAGAGTCAGGAGTCTAAAGAGTCAAGAGTCGGGAGTTGTAATTAGGGATTAGGGGTTACAATTAAGGGCTCAGGGGTCGGAAATAGTTGCTAGTTGCTAGGGGTTAGAATTCTGATAATAACTTTCATTGAATCTAAGAATTCTAAGCTTCATCAATTTTATTCAAAAATTGTTTCGAGCTAAAAATTCCTAATGGAATTTTTACCCCCCAGGCAAAAATAAGAGATAATCTTTATAAAACTTTATTTTTGTTGAGTTGCCAGTTTAATATGATCACACTAGAAACTAGCAACTGATAACTAACAGGTTGAAAGTCATAGATTATATAATGGAGGCTTGTAACAAATAAGCAAGCTCCTGGCTCAGTTTTTCAGCAAAACTAAAATTATTAATATTAGATCCAACTATTTTTTTTTGGTAAAAAAATGACTGATAGAAAAAATAACAAATCATATCACCAGCAAAAACTTGAATGTATCATTTCAGATAATAAGACTGAACCTTTGGCCAATGGTAGGGGAACATTGGCCCAAACATCTAAAAAAACCAGGATGCCAAGCCATCGTATCAAAGGCTACACCGGCACTGATCCGTTGGAGCTTGCCGAGCATCTCAGAGGCATTGTCTGTAGGGATGTCTCGCGTAAATATTACCGTTTTCGAGGGGGCAGGTTCTATGGCGGGATAGCGGCGGCCGATTGTGTGGGTTGTGTGTTGGATTGTGTCTTCTGTTGGAGTTATAAACCGAGATGTAACCCCGAGTCTGCGGGCAAGTTCTACACTGCCAAACATGTGGTTGAGAAACTAATGGAGATCAGCAAAAAGAACAATTACAACAAGGTTCGGATCACAGGTAATGAACCCACACTCTGCCGTGACCATCTTCTGGAGGTGCTGGCGTATGTGCCTGCCGATAAATTGTTTATTTTAGAGACCAACGGGATCTTACTGGACCGTGAATATGTACAAATGTTACGTCCGTTCAAGCATCATCTGCATGTACGTGTAAGTTTGAAAGGTGTGACCGAGGACCAGTTTGAGAACATCACCGCAATGGACGGTCGTTTCGTGGAGTACCCCATTCAAGCACTCGGATACCTAACAAATGCTGGCATATCATGTAATGCCGCTATCATGAACGAATTATTGGATGAAGATAATTTCAAGATATTAAGAAAAAAACTTCGGAACATAGATCCAAGTCTAGCAGATAATTTAGAAATAGAGGGCCTGATCATGTACCCGTTCATCGAGCAGGAATTGGCCCGACGCAATTTGAGCAAAACCTTTAAACCAGAATGAATTATTCGCTGTATTATGTTCGAGTTTGTGCTGTACTCACGCAAGGGCCGCACCGATGGAAAGTTCAGAAGTTTATTAGACGCGGGGCGTCTGGATATTGTCTATCAATGCATTTTAACTTCTATTTTCAAATCGCATGCACACCGACACGATGTTGTTTTTCATACATTCCTGAACGGTCCGCCGTCACCAGCTGTTCATCTGGAGGTAGACGGTGATCGCCTGCATGATGTTCGGTTGGACGAGCGCACCTGGGAGGGTATCCTTAGAAAAGTATTGAACGGCGGCACGCATCCGGGTGTAACAACCAAAAAAGAGAGCCTCCAGGCTTTTATACGTGATCGATCGGAGGCGGGTGTTGATATATTCGTGCTGGAGGAGCGCGGTAAAAATATCTCTGAATTAGAGTTTGATGAGTCGGCAGTGTTCGTGCTCGGCGATCATATCGGGCTGCCGAAGAAAGACGAGAAGTTTGTTTTGAGGTATGGTGAAAAGATATCGTTGGGGAAACAAAGGTATCTTGCGGCAAGCTGTATCGATATAATTAATTATATTCTTGATAGGCAAGTGCTGGAGAAGTTCAATATGAAAAGATGATTAATTTTTTTCGATGTTGAAAGTGATGTTAAGATAAGGAAGAGACCAATATGAAAAAGAAAACTAATTCACAAGATCAAACATCTTGTAAGAAATACCGCCCGGAGATCGAGTATTCACATATGCATGAGATCATTGACAATCTTCCATACTTCACCATGACATTGTTGGGAAGTGTAATAATACTGATAGCTCTTAAATTCTCAATTTGGGGTTGGATAGCTAGTGTAGCGTATATTTCCTATGGCATCATGGGTACTGTTTGGTTCATTATTTTCATTTGCCCCTATTGTCATTTTTTCGATACAAGAGCGTGTCCTTGTGGATATGGACAAATAGCTGCGAAGATCAGACCGAAACGTGACGGGGATCGTTTTAATGAGAAGTTCAAAAGACATATTCCCATGATCGTTCCCTTATGGATCATACCTGTGATCGTCGGTGGGATCAGTTTCTTTTTGAATTTCTCAGTATGGATGTTGACACTCATAATTCTGTTTATCATAGATTCATACGTGATCTTACCGCTGATCTCAAGAAAATATGGTTGTGCCCACTGCCCACAAAAAGATACTTGTCCCTGGATGAGATGAAAATCCAAATGATGAAAGATCGGATTTCGGTGAACATAGAAATGGAGACTGGCATATTATGGGGAGTTCACCAATTTACGGGTATAAATCGGTTCGAGGATTGAAAGTTTTGTTATTAATAACCAATTTATTGAAATAATTTTTACCCTTAGAATAATGGAAGGTTGGAAAAATGGTAATGGGAAATAGTCTATCCAGTCTTCTGCTCTTCCAGTCCTCTAGTCTTCCAATACTCCATCCCACAATTTTCCATTATTCCAGTCTTCTAATCCACCATAAGGTATCCACCATTTACTCGAAGCAGAGCGATGATCTCTGTTTTTCTTGTTTTCGTGAGATCCCGATTATTAGATATCCTATTCCAACGATTAAAAATAGAGCCCCTATCGGATTTAAGAAGGCTATCATTCCCACTCCAATTCCCAAAAAAATGAGTCCAATCGGTTTCATTACCTTATTGTCAGGTACCTTTCTTTTTCCTTCCTTTTGTTTTTTCAGATTAAAATATCTATTGAATATTATAAACAGAGTTGTAATAACCAAAATGAAAATCGCAATTATTAGGTTCTCATCCATCAAACAATATATAGACTTAATTCAATTAAACATTTTCGTTCACATTAAGTAAATAACATTTCCCACATGATGGCCTCTTACCACTCGTTTCCAAAGACTGCTCTTCACCCTATTTTTTCATAGCCAATAATCCTTAAGTTCAATTTTGAATTCATCCGAAGTTTTTAAAATTAGAGAGCATCGAAATTCAGTAAGTTTTATAAGTTCAGGGAGTTGAGAGAGTCTGGGAGTTTGGGGAGTGATGGGGGTTATGAGGGTTATTATCAATAATGTAATTTCACTTTTTACTTTTACAATTTGCATTTTGACTTTTACAATTTCCTTATCAGTATTAAGTCTGATTACTTTCACTCACCTCCTCAATAACCCTTCATATACTATTTGTTCAATATTCCAACTACACCAAAATAATCAAACAAATAAAAACAGGTGTTGTGATGATAGATAGTATAGAGCTCGCACCCTTCGTAGAAGATCTGACACGGGTGCTGGAAAATAATGAAGATATAGATACGCAAGATATCGAGACCGAATTGAAAAGATTTTTGGATGAATTCGACCTTCCAATAGATGAGGCGAAACGCTGTGTTCTGAAGAAGTTCGGCGGTGATCCGAAATTACTTGGGAATGGTATTGATAAGACCATAAATGAATTAACACTAACAGATAATTGTGTGAACCTGCTTTGCCGGATACTTTTTATCGATAATAAAGAGGTAAGCGTGGATGGTAAAACAAAAACAATTTCATATGGCATTTTCGGCGACCCATCGGGGACTGTACCGTTCACTGCCTGGCACGAATTACATTGCGAGAAGGGTGAAGTGATCAGGATATACAATGCATATGTCCGTTCCTGGCGCGACAAAGTGCAGGTAAATCTCGGCGACAGAACCCATGTCCGCGAATTACCACAGGATGCACTGCCGAAGTTCAACAATAGTAATAATGGTGAATCAGAGGAATACAGTGTAAATGCATTTCATGACGGCCTGAGAAATGTTTCGGTAGTGATGCGAATATTAGAACTGAACGAAAAGCAGATCAATGTCAAAGGCGAGCAGAAAACGATATTCAGAGGAATCGCAGCCGACGAGACCGGTAAATGCCGGTTCGCAGCCTGGTCGGATTTTGATCTGAAGGCCGATGAGGTAGTTAAGATAACAGGCGGTTACATACGTGCCTGGCGCGGCGTGCCCGAGCTGCAGTTGAACGGCGGGACAACGGTGGAGAAATTGTCAGGTGATACTTTACCATCACACGAACTATTGATAAAAGATAGAATAATAACAATAAGTAAGTTGAAGCATATTGGCGGCGCTGTCAGTGTTGCGGTAGAGGGTGTAATTCTCGATATACGCCCTGGCAGTGGTTTGATCAAACGGTGCCCACAGTGTAATCGCGCACTGCAAAACGAGTCATGTATGGTCCATGGTCAAGTTTCAGGCGAGTTCGATCTGCGGGTCAAGTGTGTATTGGATGACGGTACGGGCGCCATGAGTGTGGTATTGGGAAAAGATATCACCGAACATCTACTAGGACTCGATATAAATGGATGCCTGGCTCGTGCCAAAGAGCAGGTGAGGATTGAAGTCATCCTTGAAGACCTGACCATGAAATTATTGGCGCGGCCCGTTAAGATCTCCGGCACCGTGCTCTCCGATGAATATGGTCTAATGATGATAGGTGCAACTATTGAGTTTATTTCCATAAAGATCAAGACTGAAGCATGCAGTCTCCTGAATAGTTTGGGTATCGAAACAGATAACGAGGTTTGTAACCATGAGCAATCTTAATAATAATGATCAAAATTCCACTCATGAACGTGAGTTTGCCTGGCGCGTGTTTGCAGGTGAGTATAATGCATCTACATTAGAGCTCTCATCGGACAAGGAGCGGTCACCAAAATATTTGGTAACGGAACTTGGCGCCAAGATCAATCGCATTTATGTCGTGGGTGTGCTTACCGAGGTAGAAAAACTTGAAAGGAACGGCAATATACATTACAGGGCGCGCATTTCCGATCGTACTGGTGTGTTCCATATCTATGCCGGGCAGTATGACCCCGAGGTTGTCAAAGCATTGTCCAAATTGGAAGCGCCAGCATATGTTGCGGTCATAGGTAAAAGCAGGAGATATTCGCCCTCGGAAGGTGTGCATTATGTCTCCATACGGCCGGAGAGCGTTATCAAAGTGGATAAAACCGCCCGAGATTATTGGTTTTTAGATGCGTGTAAGAACCTGAAGACACGTATCGAGGCGGTTGTGGAAGCACAGCAGATGGCTGAACCCGATCTTGAGAAACTGGTCAAACTGGGTTATGACGAGTCGTTGGTGGAGGGTGTGATGGAGGCACTGGGTTTTTATGAACAGATAGATCTCAAACGCTATCGAGATATGCTGGTGGATGTCTTGAAATATCTGGCCGTGGATAACGGGAACGGGTGTTCGAGTGCAAGCGGTATAGATATGGAAACGATCCCTACAAATGGTCACGACCTTGAAGATATTGATGAGTCGTTCAAGAGCGCCGATGAGCTTGCTGATAAGGTAGACCCCGATGATATGGTTTTCGAAAAAGAAGATAATAATAGCAATGAGGTACCCGACTATTCCAAGGAGGAAGAACGGTTATTGGTAATACTCAGGTCATGTAAAGGTAAGAAATTTGACAATGGCGTGCCCTGGCACGAGTTGGTGGTGAAGGCGGATTCCGAAGGGCTCGATAAGAACATTATCGAGGATATCGTTAATAATCTATTGAATACCGGCAAGATCTACGAGCCCATGCTGGGCAAAATTAAGTGTACCAGTTAGTAGGGTTTTTAGAGAGTGTGTGGGTTTGGGGAGTGTAAGAGTGTGGGAGTGTGGGAGTGTGGGAGTTTGTGAGTGGAAGTGTTGGGGAGTTGTATATAGTTTCTAGTTTTCAGTTGTCAGAGCAAATTTATCACACTAGCAACTGATAACTGACAACTGGTTTGAGTTTAGGGAGTGATAACTCTCCACCCCCCACAATTCTCGACTCATCAATTACTTTTGATGGTTTTGTTCTTGAGGCGCACCTGGCTGTTCCGGTGGCCTAATATCCTGCCCTGGTTCCGAGATTATCTGGCCTTCTAAAACTGTCTTCGGTGCTGTATCGCGGTGCAGCATTACCGCGGCGGACGGGGGTAGATATTGTATCGTCTGCTTCTTTTTTTTATTCATAAAGAAAATAACTGCCAGTATAACAATTATCAAAATAAGGATCACTATCCAGACCATCGCATGACCTGAAAGATCAACAACTTTCTTACTATCAGGATCAGTCGTATCATTTATCTCTGGTGTTTTCGTGTTCAGGGTGATATTTGCCGAAACAGACTCGGCTACATTACCGGCACGGTCCATGGTCCTGAAATATATTGTCTTCAACCCATCACCCTGTGTTAGTTTGAAGTCTTTCGTCTCAGAGAAATTTTCCCAGGTAGTCCACTGTTTCTCATCAGTGCTGAACGACATCTGGTTTAGCCCACTAGTGGCGTCAATTGCATCCAGTTTGAGCCGCACCTCAGTGGAGTTTGTCTCGGATGCACCGTCATTTATTGAGATTGATAGATTTACCGGTGATGTGGTATCAAGGATAATGGAATCAAATACGGGCTCCGCGCTATTATTGGCAAGATCGGATGCCTTGAAATAGACGAACTTCTCGCCATCGCCCATTGACAGGTTAAACAACTTGCCCTTGTTAAACTCTTCCCAGGCAGGCCATGTTTTTTTATCGGTACTGAACGCCATTTGGTGCACACCAGATAATGTGTCTACTGCATTTAGCGATAGGTCCACCCAAGTCGAGTTTGTGTAATTATCAGCATTATTGATGATGATGGATTGTTCGGTTGGCGGCTGAAGATCGAACCTGAATCTACTTTTTACACCGGGAAATTCTTTATTACCAGCTTTATCGGTTGCCCGCGAGCAAATAACATATTCCGTATCCGGATCTGAAGACCATTGGATCGTACTGCAATTGAAAAACCATTCTCCGGTCTCCGTCACATTGGCATCCTGCCAAAATTGAGACGATGACCAAGAGCGAAACACCCAATATTTATCGATTTTCAGGTCTTTTATGTATAGATCAACCTGGTCCACTCCAGAACCGTTGATATCGACCCCATGACCTGAGATCTTATCTAGTTTATTCAGCCAAGTATTGTTCTTTGGGCTTTCTATTACCGAGATCGGATCATCGCGATCTATGGTGATCACAATGCCTTTATCGGGTTTCTCGGTATTATTTGCCCAATCGGTTGCTCGTGAAAAGAGTTCATACTGAGTTCCCGAACTCCAAGAGACTGATACCGTATCATAATGCCATTGGGGATGATAATCCTTACACATATATGTCAATAACCAGGTCTCGTCGCCAGACCAATCAAAACCGGTCCAGAATTGATCGTCGCTCAATCTTTTGATACTTATCTCCACTTTTCTAACACCAGTACCAGATTCGATGTCAAATGCATTTGCAGATATCGTGTCCAGATAAGTATAGAATTCCTTGTTATCGTACAAAACGATCTCTGATACTGGCGGTGTCGTGTCGATACGAAATTTAAACGGCGAGCTGTACGACCCCCAGGACCCCTCGTTATCTTGTGTTCGTACTTTCCAGTACCAGGTGCCATCTGGCAGCTTGGAATAGCCCGTACCCACTGGGAATGACCATTGTTGGATTGCATAGTTTTGCATGTCACTGTCGTAATCTATACTGCCAAAATCCATATCATCATCGATTAATACTTGAAAGGCTGCCTGGTCACTCGAATCATCGGTGATGGTCCATTCAAACATTGGTTTATTGGTATTGAGATAACTGTTATTTTCCGGACTGACCAATATGGTATTTGGCCAGCAATTATATGAAATCGTGACATCTTTGAGAGCCGATTGTTGTTCTTTATTATTAGTATTGAAAAACACTTTATACTGCACCCATCGATCACCGTTATGTCCCAGCCAGATATTCGATGGTGAAGTGGTGTAAAATGCTGATGGTTCACCCTCATGACCTGTAAATGGTTTCGACGTTAAATCTGTTTCATTTATACCCGTTCTCAGTTGGAATTTTATGCTTGTGGCTGCAGGTGTTTCCGAAGTCCAATCAAATGTCGTGAACGACGAGTTTGAGCCACTGTCATAAGGTTTTGATGTATAGGTTCCGTTACTTAGGGAATAATATCTTTGATACAGCCAGGTTTCATCTAGATAATCGTCGTCCCATCCGCCAAAAAGTAGCATTTTATCTGTATCATGTATAGCTGCCATAGCATGGAGATATCGAGGGCTTGGACTTTTCAATAATTCAAGCTCTGTCCATTTATTTTCAGATAGATCATAGATCCATGAATCGTTAAGATTGCCATTACCACAACCACCATATACTAAAACCTGATCAGTTCCTTCAATTGTCACCATACTATGAGCAAATCTAGAACTTGGTTTTTTTGTTTGATTTTTTTGGGTCCAGTTATTATCACTCAAATCGTAAACCCAAAGATCATCCATGGGAACAGCACCTCTCCCACCACCAAAAAGCACAACTTTATCTGTACCATAAATGGGCACCATACCAGAGTAGGCTTGATACCCCGGGTAGTTTGTAGAGTTTAACCAAGTCCAAGAATTATTGTCTAAATTATAAAGATAAGAACTATCTCGGTTAACATCACCATGTTTTCCACCAAATAGTAAAACCTTATGTGTGCCGTAAATAGGTGATAAAACATGACCTTGTTTGGACGGGGCAACAATAAATTTTTCAGTCCATTCATTCTTGCTTGCATTATAAATCCAAGTGTCATCATAAAGCCCAATGATCTCTCCACTCCCACCATGCAATAATATTTTGTCAGTGCCCCAGACATTCGCCATCGCATGCTCATATCTTTTTGGAGGTGAGGTAGAAATAGGCATTTTACTCCATTGCCGATCCTCCAGATTGAATACCCAAGTGTCTTTTCTATACCCACTCGCGCTATTTCCACCGAATAATACAACCTCATCGGTGCCATAGACCGGTGCCATGGCAAAAGCGCATCTTGCGGGTGGTTTTGTATCCAAAGTTAAATTCACCCAACCTATATCCTGATCAATCCTCAATTCCGCATCAGTACCGCTACCAACGATCTTTACATTATTAAAAGTCCCATAGCTAAAATCAGTTTCCGTTGTCTGTGTCCAGTTTGATGCAGCTTCCGCTGATTGAACCAACCGAGACGTGTGATCTATAATCTGTATGCCAGAGTATACCAGGATCAATGTTATCAATATTGCTGATAATATCGGTTTCACTTTGCTATTTATCATTGCCAATTATTTGAACTCAAAACTGGTATTTATATAGTTTGGAACATTTTTCGAATTCATATTAAAAAGTTTCTATAATCGACATGGTAAAATGTAAGAAAAATTTTAACTTTTCAATTTCCAATATCCAATTCATTACCCTGACCCAAACAGTTGCTAGTTGCTAGTTGCCAGTTGCTAGGTACCAGCGAATTTCCTCAAATTAACACCAGACCCCTGAGTTGTGACCCCTGACCCCTGATTAGTGTACCCGCTTATCATACCCCAACCAATACTTATCCTTCAGCACTTTTTTAAATATTTTTCCTGTGCCCGTCTTCGGCAGCTCATCGACGAAGTCCACGGTTGATGGCGCCTTGTAATGGGTTATACGCTCTTTACAAAAGTTTATTAGTTCTTCTTCAGCAACCACAACCCCCGGTTTTTGGACAACCACAGCCTTTACCGCCTCACCCCAGTTCTCGTCAGGCACACCGATCACCGCAGCCTCCAGTATTGCCGGGTGTTCGTACAGAACATGCTCTATTTCAGTGGAATACACACACTCGCCGCCCGAAACGATCATATCTTTCTTACGGTCCACGATATTCACATACCCTTCTTCGTCTATCACAGCCAGATCACCGGTTTTGAACCATCCATCCTCGAACGCCGCGGCGGTCTCGTCCGGACGATGCCAATACCCGGGCGTCACGGTGGGGCCGCATACCCAGATCTCGCCCACCTCTTTGTTATCCGGTCTAACCTCTTGACCGTCATCATTGACTACTTTCAGCTCTATTGTGATGAACTTACGCCCAGTCCTGGATTGGTACCGGAATTGTTTCTCCTCGGGCAATCTTTTCAGATGCTCTTTTAAAAGACTCATGGTCAGGTACGGACTTGTCTCGGTCATGCCGTATGTCTGGACATATTCACAGCCGAATGTATTGATCACCTTCCGTACCAGTTCGGGTGCGATGGGTGCGCCGCCGGACAGGATATAGCGCAGGCTTGGATATTTTACATCCGCCGCACCGGGTTCATTGACCAACTGGTTGAGCATGGTCGGGATCAAGTTTGACATTGTGATCTTCTCGGTTCGTATAGTCTCCAGCACACGCGGCCGATCGAATTTTGGAACCAATACATGTTTTCCACCCACCATTGTAATAGCGAACGTGGCCCAGGCATCTGCAAGATGGTACAGCGGTGCAATATGTCCCCAGACATCAGCATCCGTTAATTCGAGTTCGGTGATCGTGCCCTGTGCATGGGTCACCACATTTGTATGCGTGAGTATCACACCCTTGGGCTTGCCCGTGGTGCCGCTGGTATAATACAAGTGTGCCGGCTCGCAATCACCTCCACCCTCCATGCCAGTCAATGATCGGCTGTTGGCAGAGGCTATGGCAGATTCGTAAGCAGATGAGGTATATCCTTCGATATCCAAGCTTCCCAGATCATCTTCACATGTCCAGATAATGTTTTCCAGGAGTAAAGAGTCCTGATCGGAAGAGACCGCCTCTGTTACCTTGTTTTTAAGATCAGCGTGTGAGATCAATACCCTAGCGCCCGAATCCTCGAGAATAAACGATAGCTCTTGAGCTGAAAGACGATAATTTATCGGGGTAAGTATCAACCCGGCGTACGCCGCTGCAAAGTATGCTTCAAGAAAGATATGACAATTTGGGTGGATTATAGCCACCCGGTCGCCAGGGCTCAAGTCCGCATCAAGAAATACGTAGGCCAGTTTACGTGCACGGGAGGCAAACTCGGCATAGGTTAACCGATGCTCGCCGCATACCACGGCTTCGGATCCCGGCCAGAGTCTAGCTGCTTCGTTCAATATTGTTGATATATGCATGAAGTTCACTTCGAAGGTGAGTTTTACATACTATTATTAAAATATTTGGTTCATCTCCCAATTTTCGTAGGATAATGTGAAAATGATGATTTAATCAGTTATTACTAGATTATTTTTAAACTCTAAATCCTAAATAGGAAAGAGGGTTTTAACGATAATATATCAACCCGCTTTCCTCTCTACACCTCCCACTTTCCTAACAAATGATTGTTCCGGTCATTCGAACATTGGAATTTGGGGTTAGAATTCCGTTTGGTTTAATGATTGATTAAAGGACTTCTAAGCTATAGCAAAAAAAAGAATATTTGAAAAATCAATATTTTTTTTTGCTTGTTTAGAGTTTAGATATTCGAACTTCGGATTTTGTATTATTTGGATCTAGGATATATTCTCTATCCATAATCCAATAACAGTGTGAAAAATTGGAGAAGGGGCTAATATTCTTAATTACCGATATATTTTGCATACAATGATTTAGCAACAGTTTCGTCGGAAGTGCCTTTAATTAACACCCTCCCATCCAAAAACAATGTAATGGTATATCCTTCGATCTTTAATTCCAGGGTATGTTTGCCTTTTTTCAGGCTGCCGATCTTTGAAAGTTTTTTCTCGAACTCTTGTAATGGCGTCGCGGCAGATTTAATAGGTATGATCTGTACTGAATCGCGACTGCATAATGATGTCACAACCGTTCGCTTCTTGATATTTAGAAATTCAAAATCATGTTTCACACAGCACCTGCACGAGTGGTTTTTTTGAATGTTGAGCGCCCGGAATTCGTGGGTCCAAACATCGTAAAATAATAATTTATCGTTAATTGCGCTGTGGTCTAAAATTAGCTTTATTGCCTCTGTGCTCTGTATCGAACCTATGATCATTGGTATGGTATTGATTATACCGTATGTATCACATGTTGGCAGTGCACCCTGCGCCGGTATCTGCGGCACCAAACATCTAAAACACGGCCCTATCGTTTTCTTGCCTGGTAAATGTAAAATGTTCATCGTCATACCTTGTGTGCCCACCACACCACCATACACCCAAGGTATACTCTTTTTAACTGAAAGATCATTTATCAAAAAACGTGTTTCCAGATTATCAGTACCATCGAGAATGATCGAAGAATTTGCAATTATTTTGTCGATCGTACTAAAATTCACATCTTGAACCACCGGCGTTATATTGATATCCGGATTGACTTTCTGAAAAAATTCTGCTGCGGCCAATGCCTTTGGTTCACCCAACATACTTTCATCATAAATGACCTGTCTGTGCAGATTCTCTAATTCCACCACATCACGGTCCACAAGCCGAAGTTTACCCACACCTGCCCGAACCAGATTGTTTGCGATCGCGCCACCCAATGCGCCCAGACCAATTACCACTACCTCTGAGTTCGATAACTTCTCTTGACCATCTTTGGATACGATCTGCAACAGGATCTGACGGCTATATCGTTTCAGATCTTTTTTGGATAATGGCATTACATTCACCAAGTATTTGTTGTTTAATTACTGATTAACTGTTGGATATTACACTTAATTATTGGGATGTTCTATATTGCGATTTATTATTAGAATGTCCTATATTGCGATTAATTATTAGGATGTTCTATTTTTCGATTAATTATCAGGATGTGTGATTTATTTTCGTTAATTCATTTATGCATCCTGACATCTCTTCGACGTTTAGAACATCCCGCCATCTCAGCGACATTTAGAACATCCCGCCATCTCAGCGACATTTAGAACATCCCGCCATCTCAGCGACATTTAGAACATCCCGCCATCTCAGCGACATATAGAACATCCCGCCATCTCAGCGACATATAGAACATCCCGCCATCTCAGCGACATATAGAACATCCTGATATCTCAGCGACATTTAGAACATCCCGCCATCTCAGTGACATTTAGAACATCCTGCCATCTCTGCGATATTTACAACATCCCGAAATCTCAGCAATATATACAACTTAATATCAATAATTATTCAATGACTAAAAGCACCTCTCCGGCCTTGATAACATCACCCTTGCTCACCATGATCTCTTTAACCATACCATCATAATCAGATTGTATGGGTATATGCATTTTCATGGATTCCAAGATCATCACATCTTGACCGATCTCAACTTTATCGTCCTTCTGTACCAATATATCTGCAATGACACCAGTCATGTTTCCGCAAACCTCGGGCATATTATCGACCTCATTTTATATAGATATGGATTTTTCATATTTATCATTGATATTTTAAAATGTGTAAGCCATCCCTTGAACTGAAAATTGGTGATTGGATATAAATATTTTTCTATGATCGGGTTGCGTTGCGTTGAGGGGTGAATACGAGTAAAATCAACGATTTTACTCGTAAAACTTCTTAATTTTGCGCATCAACAGGATGTGTCAAAATGTGGAAAATCATACAGAAAATCAAGCAATGGTTTAAAAAGAAAAAAAGGTCTTACAATAAACGAAAGAAACTTTTTTATAAAAAAACACCCTTCAACAGTAATATGGTATTGAGTGAAAGGCAAAAAGAAATTTTACTTGATATTTTTGACCATGAGAATGAAGTATTAAGAGCTGTCCATATAAAAAGAAAGCTTGTTCAGAGTGGTTTTCGCATATCTGATAGAATAATTCGAGATGCTATTAATGAGGGATATTTAGAAATTAATACACTTGTTCCATTATGGTTACAATTATCTAATCATGGAATAGAAAAATGGGTGGAACTTTATGGTTAAATGGGTTAAAAAATGGGTTAAAAAGAAAAATAACGGCAACCAATCTAAATCAAAGAAAAAAAATAAAGAAATTCCAATCAATATTCAAGAATATATAGATGAAAAAATTGATTGGTTTAAATCTGATATTGATTCTATAAAGAGAACAAAGGAAGAACTATTTCAAACTATTTTTCAAACAATGTCATTAACAATGGGTTTCTTAGGAATTATAATAACTATATTTATCGCTATTACTTGGAATACCAATTCAGAGATAATCGACAAAGCAAAAACAAGTGTAATTATTGGAATTTTGTGTTTTATCCTTGTTGTGTTAATATTGTGGTACATACTTTACATCTATCATGCTTTTTCTCCTAAGTTTGAAAAACCTAAAGGAAAAAGAAAAAGAAAAAAATAAACCCATATCTTGTAGTTGGAATAGAAGGAATAAATAATATGGTTGAATACACAAAAGTAAGAACAGAAAAAATAAAAATTAGATGTAAACATTGCGGTTATAGAGATATTCATAAAGTTGGCAAGAAACACGATATCCAATATTTTAGATGTAACAATTGTAAAAAGAAATTTGCCGATAATGGAGCTTATCTTGGTATGAAATACCCAAAGGACTACAATATCAAAGCCCTAACCTTTTATTATAACGGAATGTCATACAAAAATATCAATCATACATTCAATGATTTATTTGATGAAACCATACCCAAATCTACATTTTTCAGATGGGTTATTAAATTCTCTAAAATGGCAAATAAATATGTGTTATCGCTAAAACCGAACCTATCAGATATATGGATAGCAGATGAAACCGCAGTTAAGATCATGGGTAAACAATACTGGTTCTGGGACATAATAGACGAAGATACACGATTCCTGATAGCATCGCATTTATCAAGTACAAGAACGACAAAGGATGCAACCAAATTATTCTACATGGCAAAACTACGAAGTAAGACACGCCCCAAGACGATTAGAACCGATAAATTACAGGGTTATCATGGTGCATTTAATCGTGTGTTCTATGCACGAAGTAAAGCCTTACGTGCTGAACATCTAACCTCAAATGGCTTTGATTCGCCCACAAATATCAATCTAATCGAGCGGTTCCATGGGACAGTCAAGCAACGATACAAAGTCATGCGGGATCTGAAGAATGTAAGATCGGCACGGATCGTGCTTGATGGTTATGTAACTCATTACAATTTTTTCTTAGAACACGACTATTTATATGGGCAAACACCCGCACAAGTGGGCGGGGTCGATAACGGTATTCAAAACTGGGGCGATTTGGTTGAGTCATCAATGAACGCCCCGAAATATAATCCGAGTAACGATATTAACTGGAATAAGGAGTTTGGAATTGAATGAATGATATGTTTTTTTTGTAGACGCCCATTATTTTATGACCGTGATAATCCCAAAAGAGTCTATTGCCGATACTGTTTACATTATCTAAAGCCATACGAAGTTTTGTGGAAACGAAAACCAAAGAAACCGAGGTATGATTTATAAGAAGTCTGGGTGGAGAAACATATAGGTCAATTGTAAAATATTCCGAAACAGATAAAAGTATTTATATTATTATATCCTTATATAATATGCGTGAGAAATTTAGTAAACTTTAAATATCGAGGAGAGATTACAGATGGCGATGGAAGGGAATGGCCACAACTCGAAAGTAACTAATGTTAGTGGTCAAAATTCAAATAGTATCAAATCTATATATAGTAATAGTAAAATGGATGCCTACATGGTTTTAGGGGGGTAATAAATGACAAAATCAAATTTATCACCTGGCGAATGGGTGATAATGAAAAATAATAAAATAGTAGAACATAATAATGATATGGGTAAAATCCTTAAACTTGCAAACAAATATAAAGTTGAAGACATCATTATTTCAAAAGAACCATCTGCAAAATATTGTTTTTATTAATCATGATCATGAGTAAAGTCAAATTAGCGTTTAAGTATCAGTGCCCACCTGGGAGACGGGGACGAAATTTAAAGCCAGGGGAAATAGGGAACTTTTACCCTTTGATTCCTGTTAGATTTTACTATAACGGTCGACCAACACCATATATTGAAGCATTGCTTGATTCTGGTTGTGATGGAATTTTCTTAGAACCAGAACTCTTTGCCAGTCTCAATCTGCCAAATAAAGGAGAAATGGATGCCGATGGCATTGATGGATCTTGTCCAACTCGTATGACAGAAGTCGGGTTAATAATTGGTAGGGGTAAAGCAAGAGAATATGATTTTGGAATTGTTGATGCAGCGGTTCCAATCAATAAAAACGATGTCCCTGTTTTAATTGGTAGACATCCCGTTTTTGATGAATATCAAATAATATTTGAAGAATATAAAGGTAAATTTAAATTAATACCAAAAGAAATTGCGAAATAATAATTGATTTCCTAAATTGAAGTGCGAGCGCATGAGCGAAACGAATAAAAAATGGTTTTGAATAACATCATATTTCCTTCTCAGCGTGGCCGTTGTTCTGATCGTGGCGTGGCTGAGCTCAAAATAAAATGGGAATCTTAGTTGTTTTTATGCTTGCCGTTATTTTATCCTTCATTCATACAAGTTTAGGAGAAAACTCAAAAACGAATGAAATTGGATAAAGATAAACTTTATAATAATTGAAATGTATTTGGTTTTCAAGAGCGTAACGGGTGGGTGATATAAGAAGTTCCCTTAAATGGGTGACCTACCCAACACTCTTATAAAGAGGGTGATATTATGGATGAATTAAAAAATATGGAACTGTTGACGAGAATGTATAAAGTAAAAACCGTACAAGAAACGACCACATTTGATTGGATGTTTGTTCTTCCAATAACGGAAGAATTAGATAAAATTAAAAGAAAATATTTTCTTATATACAGTCATTATAATAATGACGAAAGAAAAGAAACACCAGCATTAAATTACTTAAGATTTAGAATAATTGGACACCCTAAAGTAATAGAAAGTTTCAAAAAAATCGAAGGTGAATACATAAACAAATTAGGTTATGATATTGATGATGATGAATTTTCTTATGATATAATAAAAAAGAAATACAATATTAAAGAAAAAGAAATGATAGAGTTATTTGAGTTTTGGGATAAAGCGGCACGATTTAAAATGGAATTAATCAAATCGAGGAATAGAAATTTTGATACACATTATGCGTTAAACACTTTAGGATTTGTTAGGACTATAACAGTACCAATTGATTTTCCTTATCCTGAAGAACAAGTATTTGTGGATAGGAATTTTCCAAAACCAGATAATATTAAAAATAAATAGCTTTAAATATTAAATCAATAACCTCACGAAATGGTGATTTATGATGATTTCACGAATATTAGCCAGTGGGGTCTCTTCACCCCCCAACGCAACGGAACCCTATGATCGGGATCATCGATTCACTTTGTAGTAGAAACTTGTAAGCCATTAGAAAATAGTACATCGCCGTTGAAGATCAACCCTACTACTTTTATATCATCAAAATCTCGTTCATCGGCACAAAACGGATCTTGAGAAAGAATTACCAGGTCCGCAGCTTTCCCAGGTGCAATGCTGCCAAATTTTGGATCGATGTTCAATAATCCATAACAACTTCGGACATAAGCTGTTATTGCATCCATTGGCGAAATACGCTGTTCTTTCACTGGATGGAATATTGCTGATCTAATCCCAAACAACGGGTCCAGCGGCATGGAATCCGAGCCAAAGACGAGCCGGACATTGTTCTCGATAAATGTTCTATAAGGGTTACATCGTGCAAGTCGTGCCTTTCCGAGCCTGCGCTCGTTCAACCCGCCCGGTACGGACCAGCGACCGGCAAAGTTGGGCTGTGCAGAGACCCAGATGCCGAGATCTTTCAGGCTTGTCACCAAACCATCATCGATCAACTCTACATGCTCGAGCGAGTGACCTTTTGGATTTTCTGGTATCTGCTCTCCGAATACCTCCCCGTACACATCCAAGAACTGCTGTACACTCCGATCACCGATGGCGTGTACCATCAAGGACAGGTCGAGTGCCTTGACCTTTTCGAAAATTGATCTCAATTCCGGTGTCGAGACCAATAATTTACCCCGGTTCTCCGGGTCGTCCGTATATGGTTCATTCAATGCGGCGGTATGCGCTCCCAGCGAACCGTCGAGTAGTATTTTCACACCTATGACCTTGAAATTATTGTTATCGGTTAAGCCGTTCGGGAACTCGTTGAGGTATTTATCCAGGTCGTCGATGATCACATAGCCAAATATTCGAAGCTTTAATTCGTTATTTTTATCCAGCCGGTGATATGCCATGATACTCTGGTGGTTTACGATCTCCCGCACCGCCGTGATACCCAGGGAATGAATGGTTGGCAGCATTTTTTTCGTACCTTCAAGACGCAATCCCAGGTCAGGTTTAATGATCTTCATGAACCCCAGAACCGCATCCTCGATCAGAATACCGGTGGCACGGTCCACATATTTCCAGTGATCCGAGATTTGTTCAAGTGCCCTGGTGTTTACCACGCCGTAATGTCCGCAAACACGACGTAAAAAGATCGGATGTTCTATTGACAGCTCGTCAAGCTCGGTTTTTGTAATGTTATCATTTTCCATCCAGCCATCGTCATCATAACCAACACCTACCACCCAATTACCCTCTGGAGTTTTGGTTGCACGGTCCTTTAATAATGTCAACACCTCATTTTTAGTGCCTGTGTTTGTCAAATCGACCCAGAGCGATCGTAATGCCAGTTGGCCCAGGTGTGTATGGCTGTCGATGAACCCGGGGAAAAGTGTGCAACCTTTAAGGTCGAGCAGTTGTACATGGTTGCTGGCCCCAATTAGGCGCTTTATTTCCTCAGATGTACCCACATTTTTGATCTTCCCACCATCGATCAACATGGCCTCCGCAATATCATTGCATTCGTTCAAGGTATAGATTTTTCCGTTCAACAATACTAATGTCATTTATCATGCTACAAACTTTATTGGGATATAATTATTTGTACGGTGGTTTTTCAATTAATTCCATGTTCTGTTATTGGGTTGGCTGAGTAGTTTGTGGTTATTGTTGTGTTTCTGTTATCTGTGTTGGTTGTATGGGAGTTGGTTGTGTAGGTGTTGGTTGTGTAGGTGTTTGTTGTGTAGGTGTTGGTTGTATAGGTGTTGGTTGTGTTGGTGTTTGTTGTGTGGGTGTTTGTTGCGGTTGTGGTAGTGTTTCTGTTACCCGGGTTGTTTCAATATCTTCTGGTTTAGATACTGTCTCATTTGCATCTATCTTTTGCCCCTCAGATGATTTTTTTCCTTTTCTCTTGAGCATTACAAAAAATAAGATAAGTATTACAACAATAACAATGATAATAATTGCATATATCCAATTTTCCGGTTCGGTTGACGATTTTTCACTGCTTTTATCCTCTCCTCCACTCTTCTCCCATTTATTTGGATCTTCCGGAAATGCATCAGGGTTTTTACCATTAGGGTTGTCACCGTAATTATCACCATCTGTATCCAACCATTGACTAGGCTCGTTGGGAAATGCATCAATATCATCATTGAACCCATCGTTATCGGTATCATTACCTTGTCCTGCATTGCCTTTGCCGGTGTCAAGCAGAATGGAAGCCGAGATCGGATCTGCTATATTCCCTACCAAATCGATCACACGATAAAATATAGTTTTTTCACCATCACCTGGCGGCAGGGTAAAATCGATTTTGTTGTTGAAAGACTGCCAATCGGTCCAAGTAATACTGTCAGTACTAAATGACATTTGGTATACCCCAGAAAGATCATCCATAGCTGCAAGGTCAATAATTACCGTGGATGAATTTGTTTTTTCATCACCAGCGTTGATCTTCATGTTCAATGAATATGGTGAATTAGTATCAAGAACAATTGAATCTTTTGTTTGTGCAACATTGCCCGCTTTGTCGCTTACCTTAAAATGTACTGTCTTTCTACCATCATTGGTTGGTAGAGTGAATAACTTGTTAGGGTTGAATGGTTCCCACTTTTCCCATGTCTCTCCATCTGTGCTAAATGAGACTTCATAGATACCTGATAGAGAGTCGGTAGCAAACAATGCGAGTTCGACAGAAGCTGAATTTGTGAACTCTGCGTTGTCATTTATTATTATTGATAGATCTTCGGGTGGTGTTGTATCCAAGATTATAGAATCAAAAACCGGTTCCGCAGTATTTCCCGCAATATCCATTACTTTGAAATTGATCTTTTTCTCACCATCACCGCTGGAAAGACTAAATATTACTGTTTTGAGAAATGGTTCCCAACCAGACCATTTGATACCATCCTCGCTGAACGACATTACAGATATTCCTGAACCTGAATCAGTTGCTATTAAAGCGAGTTCTACTTCGGTTGAGTGGGTGTATTCGTCATTGTTATTGATGATGATTTCATTTTCAGGTGGTTTGAAATCCAATTTAAATGTGATCCCTGGTCCAATAGGTTCGGAATTACCCGCATTATCGATGGTATGGGACTGAATTTGATATTCTTTATCAGTGATCCAGAGTACATCATTAGTATCAAATGACCACGTTTCAATTCCATTGACGGTGAGCCAAGTCACTTTCGAAGTCCAGACCGTACTATCCCAATATTTGTTGTTATCGGTTTGTTTTATATAAATATCCACTAATGCGATCTCGGAGCCGCCAGTATCAGAAGCACTTCCCGATATCGCGGTAATTTCAGTTAGCCAAATATCATTTCCAGGCGCCTCTATCTCCGACGAGGGTGGTTCATTATCAAAATAAAATTCAACATAATTATTTGGAGATTCGGTATTATTTACATTATCCATTGCTTTGGTTCTGAGTGTATATTTATCACCAGAGGACCAGGTTACCTGGTTCGTATCATAACTCCAAGCTGTCGTGCCTGATACCGTCAACCATGTCTCGGTCGAATCCCATGATGTGCCGGTCCAATAACCGCTATCAATAGTCTGTTGAATAGAGATCTCGATATTCTTCAAATCGGAACCACCTGTGTCGGTTGCGGTCCCGGAAATTGAATCCAGACTGTTCAAATAAGAATTATTAATTGGTTGATTTATAGTTGAATTTGGTATCTCCAGGTCAAGCCAGATTGTAATCCCCGTACCCGGTACCTCGATGTTAAGTACTTTGTCGGTTGTTTTCGAACGAATAGTGTACAGCGTCCCCGATGTCCAAGTGATGGAACTGGTATCATAGGCCCAGTTAAGTATCCCTGTTGTTAACAACCAGGTCTCTCCGGATACCCAATCCGAACTAGAGCTTGACCAGTATTTATTATCATTGGCCCGTTTGATCATGATCTCTGTAAAGTTAACTGAACCGACAATATCCGAAGCTGTACCTGTAATGGTCTCCAGGCCGTTCAAATAAGCATTGTTTACAGGACTGACTATTGTAGATGACGGTTTGGTAAAATCGAAACTAAATGTAGTTGCACCGCTGGGGATCTCGATATTATTTATCTTATCCGTTGCTTTGGATTGAATAACATAATGAGTTGTTGTCCAACTTACAGAGCTGGAATCATATGACCAAACCGTTGTCCCCGTGGTCGATAACCAAGTTTTTGATGATACCCACGCAGAATCATCCCAATATTTATCATCCGAACTCCTATTGAGACAGATCTCTATTTTTGCAATACCCGAGTTACCTGGGTCAGAAGCGGTACCTGAAATTGCAGTAAGAGAACTCAATAATGAATTGTTAAATGGAATAGTGACTTTTGAGATCGGATCTGAAAAATCGATCAAGAACTGTTTTGCAGGCGGTTGAAGCTCAGTATTGGTTGCATTATCTGTCGACCTTGATTGTACCTTATATTGCCCACCAGAGCTCCAAGGTACCAAACTTGTATTATATGTCCAATTATCTAAGCCATTCACAGATAACATAGGTTTTGTAGAATTCCAAGCCGTACCATTCCAATATTTATTATCGCTCAGTCTTTCAATGACCAGCTCTACTTTGTTTAATCCCGAACCATTTACTGGGTCATTTGCAGTACCTGAGATCGTGGTCAGATCTTGATAAACTCCATTGTTTACTGGTGTGGTTATCTGTGAGTTAGGGGCCAACGAATCCAAAAAGAACGTTCGTATCGAACTATTTAAAGACCAAGTTCCATCACTGTCTTCTGTTCGAACTTTCCAATACCATTGGCCGTCAGAAATGTTGGTATACCCGGTTCCATTGGGAAACTGCCAACTATTATTTGCAGAGGTCTGGATGCCACTGGTATAATCAATGCTGGAAAAATCGCTATTATTATCTAAAAGTACCTGAAATGCGTTTTGAGTTGAATCCAGGTCAATAAAAGACCATAGAAAATTAGGAGTATTGTCTAAAATAATCGAGTCATTTCCTGGGAAGGTCAATTGCGTTTCAGGCCAACAATTGTAAGAAATTGATATATTGTCTACTATTGGTGTTTCATTCTTATTTGTTGTATAGAACATTATTCTATATTGAAACCATCTGCTGCCGTAATGCCCTGACCAGATTGATTGGCCGGAGGTTGTATAGAACGATGTGGTATTTCCATCAGGGCCTGTAAAGTTCTGCTTGGCCAATTCTGCTTCTGTTATTGCACTTCGAAACTGTATTTTAATACTGGTATTAGTTGAATTTGTAGCGTTCCAGTCAATAGTATAAAATGTTGCTTGTGCAGATGTGGAGTAGATTGTCGAACCATATACTCCATCCAATGGAAATCCAGCTACTTGACATGCCCAGGTATCATTGAAATTCATCTCTTTATCGTCATTGTATCCACCATACATGATAACTTTGTCGGTGTCAAAAACGCTTGCCATGGCATGATTAGATCTGCCGAATGGTTTTAAATAATCCCATTTTTGTGCCCACGTTTTCTCGCTAACATCGTAGATCCACGTATCCTGAAATTCATCTAAACCATCTGTACCTCCAAACAGTATCACATTATCGGTTCCAGGTACAGCAGCCATTGCGTGCATTTCTCTTTCATCCGGTTCACCTATTGTAGTTATTTTTGTCCAGTTACCATCGCTTAGGTCAAATATCCAGGTCTCATTACCACCATCATTACCTCCAAACAGCAGAACTTTATCGGTACCATATAAGGTTGCCATTGCATGTTTCTCCCGATATGTAGGATAATTAATGGGAAAATGTTCGGTCCATGTCTTACTTGTAAAATTATAGATCCAGGTCTCATCACCACCATCATCACCACCAAAGAGTAATACATCTTGGGTGCCATATATTGATGCCATCGCATGACCCACTCTTGGATCTGGAGCGGTACTAGGCGTCTTTTGTGTCCAAGTATTCAGACTTAAATCGTATACCCAGGTATCATTAACGTTATCCCACTCAAAATCCTCACCGCCAAACAACACAACATTATCTGTCCCATACACCGGTGCCATTGCATGGCCCAGTCTGGCCTCTGGCTCTGGTGCCGGTGATTTCTTAGTCCAAGTATTTGCACTGTAATCATAAATCCAAGTATCGCTGAGATATCTGTCATCAGTGTAATTATAACCACCAAAGACAATCGCATTGTCAGTATCATAAAATGATGCCATGGCATGCCCATCGCGAGCCATCGGTTTATCCACGGGACCGACCTGGGTCCAGGTATTATCACCCAGGTCATAGATCCATGTTTCATCAAGACCACCCGTATCATCTTCTGTACCACCGAACAACATTACTTTGTCAGTGCCATTAATAGAGATCATAGAACTTGCAGCTTTTATACCCGGGTCTGTTGCAGGATTTTTATTGGTCCACACATTTGCACTCAAATCGTATACCCATGTATCATCATATCCTACAAATTCATCATTTCCACCATATAACACGACCTTGTCATCACCATAGACCGATGCTATTCCATATGTCTCCCGAGGGCTTGGTGTGGTTGCTGGCGTTTTTTTTGTCCAGTTATTCGCGCTTATATCATAGATCCAGGTATCATTAAGGTACTTTGGATTTCCATTATGGTTATTTCCACCGAAAAGCACAACTTTATCTGTATTATGAAATGGTGCTAATCCAAACTTTCTTCTCCAACTTGGTGAGGTTGCTGGTGTCTTTTGTGTCCAGGTATTATTACTGCGGTCATAGATCCATGTATCGTTTAAATTACCCACACTTCCACCGCCAAAGCCACCGAATAACAGCACAGTATCGTTCTGGTAAATGTTTGCCATACTCGTATAAGTTCTATATTTTGGCATAGTGGATGTGGTTTCTTTAGTCCAGGTGTAATTATTAGTATGAAATATCCAAGTGTCATTATAAAAATTTGCCAACTCATCATTACCACCAAATAACAACACTTCTCCGGTACCATAGATTGAAGCCATTGAGTGCGATTTGATCTCCTCGGGTTGATTTTCGGTTTGGATCCCCATCCAGGCATTTTTATTCAGATCATATATCCATGTATCATCATAATTTTCCACAAATTCTTTTCCACCACCAAATAATATTACACTATGTGTTGTATAATCATAGGCCATAGCATGAAAATACCTGGGCCACGGATCAGCAGTTTTCGGTTCCCAGGTCCCATTTGGATTTAAAATTAATTTTGCATCATTATTATTACCAACAATTGTTACATCATCAAAATATCCGTTATCGAAATCCGAATCAGACTCATCAATACATGTTGATGATCCTTCACTAGTTTGTATAATAAGATTGGTTAATATAATAACCATTCCAGAGGTGATTAAAAACGCAATTGTTAGGATCGAACCAAATTTCTGTTTGTAATTACTCATCATCAGGACCACCGTTATATCTATAATTATGAAAAATATGACTGTTAGGATATCTACCCGATATCCTTACTTATAGATTCATTTTGTTTTATTAAATGGATTATAACATATATATATTCTTATACGAATTATATTAAAATTGAAAGAAGAATTTTTTTCTATTTATCAATTTTTGTGCAATTAAAGAATGGTAGATGGCGGATGGAGAATATAGGTGGAAGCTATCAGCTGTCATGTGTTTGGTTTAATGATTTCACTTGGCACCTAACAGCTGATCCCTGTGATCTGATTATAACCATTTTCTAAATTCTGCAATAAATGATTCATAAATTTAGATAGATGTAAAGGATGATTTAATAAACTTCAATGACTATCTATGCTTTTCATAGGGATTCGGGATTGGCACGCTACAATAACTTATTGATAAAAACCGTTTGTGGAATTAGGGTATTATCGCTATTATATCAACCCTCCTCCCACACCCCAAATCCCAAATCCCTAAGTATTTAATAATTAATTCAAGTATCACCGGGATTCGGGTCTTATTGCTAAAATATCAACCCACCTCCCACTTCCCACATCCCAAATCCCTAATAATATTATAATTTATCTAATTCAGAGCTTATACTCATTAATTTTGGGTGATATAATGGAGAAAAGATATCTTAAAAACAACACAAAATGCATCCATGCGGGTAAATATATAGACGAGAAATCAAAAGCTGTCAATACACCGATCTATGCCTCAACAGCACACCTCATCCAGAACAACCCTGAGAATGCCAAATATCCAAGATGTTTCAACACCATTACCCAATTAGCGGTTTCTGAAAAGATCTGTGCATTAGAGGGCGGTGAGAAGGGATTGGTCCTATCCTCTGGCATGGCTGCTATTACAACCGCGTTATTTACATTTCTCAAGCAGGGCGACCATGCAATATTTCAGGATGGCCTCTACGGCGGCACCCAGCATTTTATCAACTCCGAGCTCGAAAATTATGGTATAGAAAAAGAGATAATATCTTCAAATGACCCGACCGACTATGCAAATGCCGTTAAAGAGAATACTAAATTGATCTTTATTGAGAGCCCCACGAACCCGCTGCTGGATATCATTGACCTGAGGAGTATTGCAAAGCTGGCATCTGAGCACAATATTTTAACGATCATAGATAATACATTTGCGACCCCCATCAACCAGAACCCGTTAGGGTTGGGTATTGATATTGTGATCCACAGCGGCACCAAGTACCTTAACGGCCACAGCGATGTGCTCTGCGGAGCAGTAGTGACCTCGGAGAAGCTGATGGCTCGGATACTACCACGTGCAATGAACCATGGCGGTGTGCTTGATATTAATGCCTGCTATTTGCTCGAGCGTGGTTTGAAGACACTAGGTATACGCATCGAGCGGCAGAACCAGAACGCTCAGGTACTAGCAGATTATTTAAATAAACATCCAAAAGTGAAAATGGTATATTACCCTAGCCTCCCTGACCATCCCGGGCATGAGATCGCGAAGGCACAGATGCATGGTTTCGGCGGTATGCTGTCGTTCGAATTGGCTTGTGATGGAAAAACCGCTAGGAAATTTGTTGATGAATTAAAGATAATCACCTCCGCTGTTAGCCTGGGTGGTGTGGAATCGATCACGTGTTTCCCCGCCGAGACTTCGCATGCCGAGCTTACACCCGAGCAACTACAGTCACAGGGAATATCCGATTCGTTGATACGGCTTTCGGTGGGTATTGAGGATGTTGAAGATCTGATAATGGATGTAGAAAGTGCGTTATCAATAATTAGTTGAGTTGAAAAATACTTAATCAATTTTCTGACAGAAAAATTTTCTTTAATCATATTTATTGCTTCATGGTATGGGCGTTTGGGGGTAAATATATTTAATATCAAAGTTCATGTAGTAATATAGGGTAAGGAGGTCGCATAACTCGAATTTCGGGGGTTATGTGAATGTATACTTCGCGAAATTCGAGTTATGGAGTTTGTGGATTCATGGAGTTCAGAATCTCAGGTAAGAAATTTTTCACCCAATGAACCTAAAACCTAGCAACTAATAACTAGATATCACCCTGACACCTGAGTTGTGACCCCCAACCCCTAATTTGGTGATTTGGTTATTGGAATTTTGAATTTATTTGGAGCTTGGAACTTGTGATTTGGAATTTCAAACATTTAGCATTAACTCAATATGGTATCTGTACCATGGGTTAATCTCAAATTTGAAATTCAGGTTCACTTGTTCTAAGATCCTGACCACTGCGGGGCCGGTGATCTCGAACCCATAACCTTTCGTGGCCTTTGGATAATCCTTATCGATCGAACCGCCAGTGGTAATAAATGTGATCTTCATAGGGGAAAGATAGAAATTGATCGGTTAAAATATTTTTGTTTAGATGCAAATAAAACAAAAACTTCACTCATTTATAACTGCTTAACTTCTTATGATTATATAGAGTGCGCAAATTTTAAATAACGGAAACCTGATACAACTTTTCCGGTTCAGATATTAAAAAATATCCTGAAAAATACCCGTGCAGGGGGGTATATAGATGAAAATGCCATATACCAAGGTATCACGAAAGATTTTGATGATTTTTCTGGTCTGTATTCTGATCTCAATATCCTTATTTCAAAATGTCTTAGCCCTGGATTCCGACGGCGACGGTTTAACCGACGACGAAGAGATCAAATTTCGAACAAACCCCAATGATGCAGACTCTGACGATGACGGTGTCTTGGATGGCGATGAGAAAGATTGGAACAAAGATACCGACGGGAAGGGTGACATAAATGCCAAAGACCCTGATTCTGACGACGACGGCATCTACGACGGCACGGAAATGGGCATCACAACACCTCACAACGATACAAAGTTTGACGGTGAAGATCGTTATTTCATTGCTGATACTGACGGCGGTGATGAAACCACAAGCATGGTCGACCGTGATACCGACGGCGACCATAAATCGGACGGCGATGAAGATAAGAATAGGAACGGTAAATACGAACCGCTATTGGGTGAAACCGACCCGAACGTTGCAGATTTCGATGAGGACGGGATAGAGGATAGCGAAGATGACGACATCGATGGCGATAGGATGCCCAATGAATTCGAGAATCTATTTGGCTTTGATAATTACAACCCGGACGACGCAGAAGAGGACGAGGATGGTGATGGTTTCACAAACCTGCGCGAGTTTCGTGGAGACGATGATCAGGATCTACCTAATGTTAAGGACTGGTCCGACCCAACCGATCCAACCAGCCAACCCGACCTGGCGCCAAAAGTCGAGTTCTCACGGCCCAGGAAGACAGAAGAGGCCAATCAGACCATCACAATCGACAAATCGATCTTGAATGTGTCCGATAGTGTTAAAGATGAAGAAGCGGGGTTAACATATATTTGGGACTGGGGTGATGGTAAGAAAGATACTGATACACAAGTCATAAACCCCAAAGAGTTCAAAAGGAAGCATATATATGAAAAAAGAGGAACATATATACTCACACTAAAGGTAGTTGATCCACATAATAACGATGCCGAAGACACTATCGAGGTAGTGATAACAACGCCGATAGGGCAACATGGAACAATAATAGATGTTGACCGTGAACCTGAAACATTTAAGGATAAAATAACAGTAAGGCGAAAGGGCTGGGTCGCTTACAAGATCATCAATATTAAAAATGGTGACAAGATCACCTTTGAGTTTGAATTGACCGATCTGGCAGCCAACCGCGGACTTCGTATCTTCGTCATTCCGGCAAAGAATCTTGAGGCATACACAACCAACGACCCAAACCAGGCAAGAATTTCGCACAAGTATGATAAATATTGGATGGGTCATATCAGTAATACCGAGTTCAAAGGTAAAATCGAGATCGATGCCACTAGTGAGGAAGATATTTTGATCATACTTGATAATGGGTTTTATCAAGAATATATAGATGTGGTAAAGACCAATGTACCCATAGAAACAAAAGTCACGATACATCGGGAAGCGTCGCCATTTCTCATGATCCTATTTCTCATGATCTTGATAGTAATAATTGTGATTGCGATCGTGGGCATATTTATTTACAAGAAATTGAAAGATACAAAGGGTATGACCAAGATCACACGTGAGGCCGCGGTCGAAACCCAGCGTTCTTTAGACCGAGAGATGGTACAACTCGAGTTGGAGATACAAGATTCGATGCGACGTGGTTCCTTTGCAAGTGGGCCAATGACAGCCATGCCTATGCAACCACCACCATCTCCAACAGGACCACCGGGATCGCCAGGTCCGGGTATGGGCCCACCAGGAGTTGGTGTTGGCGCTCAGCCTATGTCTGTCCCCGGCACGGTACCGCAAACTCCCACACCAATTACCGCGAGTACAAGTGCTCCGGGTCAAGGTCCACAATTACCTGGTGCCGCACCTGCGCAACCGGGCACTCAACCGCAATTAACCCCTGTACAAGCTCCTGGTACCGCACCCGGCCAAACCGGGCAGGTCCAGATGCTGCCACCGGCATCACCGGGGGCAATAACTGCCCCGACATCATCACAACCGATACCACAACAAAATGTACCTGTACAGGCTCAGGCCCCAACACAGACTAGGCCATATCCTCAAAGCGGGCATTTACCTGCCGGTGAAGAACAACCGTATCAACCAAAGGCTGTAGCATCGGCACCAGCCCAACCACCTCAACCACAACCACAACCACAGCCACAGCAAACACCTCAACCAGCACCAGGGCAGCTGCCAGGCCAGCCGCCTGCAGGAACTCAACAGCCGAAACCAAAGGCTGCACCACAATAGCCCGAACAGAATAGAATTAATTTGTGCTGATCAGTCTAGAGAGTCGAGAGTCCATAGAGTCGAGAGTCTAATGAATTTGGCGGTGATGAGTTTTTGTAAAGTAGTATTGGTTTTTATTAATAAATTATTGAGTAAATAACTTTAATTCATTTCTGCCACTTTTGAGTATTAACCCGCACCGCCATTGTTCACCATTAAATGAACACTGCCACGGTTCAACAATAATTCATTTCCGCCACTGTTCAACATTAAATTAATAACGCCACTGTTCAGCAATAATTTTTCATGAAACTCCACAAATTCCCGAGAGGAGCCTTTCTTTTGATCTAAAATGTGAAGTCTTCACGAACCCATTTTTCATCTATTCCGCGTAACAGAACATAGGTGCCTGCGAATAGTATCAGGCAGATGAATAAGATCGAAAATATGGCTATCTGAAAATTCGTGTTTATCGTGAATGACAATATAGTGATACAGAATAATGGCAATAGCACCAGGATAAGGAATTTCATTAAAACTGTTATATTAAATAGATATGTATTCGTCCTCAACCCAGTCAAATACGCCACGGCGGTCACGATGTAAAAAGAGGTTATAAACATCACCAATATCGCCCATCCCAATAGCATGAACTGATCATGAATTATGGCCATGAAAATAACGAACGAAGTGGAGATCCCCGAGGTGATCACTGCAAATACAATGATCTTGGATCTTATCACGTCAGGAACCGTGATCGGAAGAACCGAATAACATTCGATCACATCTGTATTATTTTGCCAGCTGTAGATCATCATGCCGAAAAAACCTACCATGCCTCCGTAAAAGATAATATTGAAATCCACTGGGATCTTTATGCCAACATTGACGAACCATGATAGAAACATAATAAATATTAAAGGCATGGCAAAAGAGAATATTATCTTGGTCAAAGTTCTGCTTCTGAACAGGTCGATGAACTCTTTAGCAACAAGCGGTGCTTGGCCACCAGTAAACCTGAATTGTTCCACACGTTTTGGTAATTCGAGCTTAAAATGTCTGGCCGATCTCTCAGGCCGTTCTTCGATCAGGAGCGATGCAACGATCGTGAACATAAAGATCAGAAATAATGCATGTACTAAATACAGCCAGAGCTTTGTGATCTGAAACTTTAGCGAAGGAAAGATCAAACCATAATCCAGCCAATGAAATTGGTAACTACTTCCCATCAGCAAGATGATAACCGCTATGATACAAATAAACACTTTTAGGTTTTTCATATAAATTGCGGACATAAAAAAGCTAAAAGAGATGCCCAGTAAGAATGAGAAAAAGAGCATTAGTGCCAGGAATAGAATGGTCGACACCGCAATACCCGATATTGGCACTGATAATAAAAGCCCGCAAGTGAATGGGATTATCGTGAGAAATATATAAAATATCACATCATGAATATAGAATGCAAAAAATGCAACCTTAAACTGCACAGGCAAAAGAACGGGCGCCGAGACCATGAAATTAACCTGGCCGAATCGGCGTTCGAGATATTCGTGGCCTAGGAACGCAAATGCACCCATACTGAGACCGTACAGGAACACCATGGAATGTAAAGATAAATAGACCTGAGCAATGCTTAATTCTTTTAATAGCTGCGGCGAAAACACTGCCAATACGAAACTAAAAACCATGATCATAATTGGGAATCCAAAAAAATTATACCTGGATAAAAATGAAGTGTGGAACCGTAACTCCTCTTTTAGCATGAGCTTAATGAGCAAACCAAGTGGTTTTGAATTTTTCATGATAGATCAGCCCGGGTGAATAGTGTAATTGATAAGTAACGAATAATGTATATTGAAATTATTATATAAAATAGGCTGTAATTTGACAGTAGCCGTGATGGGTTGTTGATTGACAGATGCCTTGATCGATTATTGATTGACAGATACCTTGATGTATTATCGATTGACAGATACCCTGATGTATTATCGATTGACAGATACCCTGATGTATTATCGATTGACAGATGCCTTGATTCATTGTCGATTGACAGATGCCTTGATTCATTGTCGATTGACAGATGCCTTGATTCATTGTCGATTGATAGATGCCTTGATTCATTGTGGAACAATTGAAACCTAGTTTTAAAAATAAATCCTGGAATCAACTCAGCATAAATTCATTACGGTATCTGTTCAGCAATACTTTTTCATGAAAAATAAATAAAACAATTATGGAATAAAGATTTATACTATTTAGTCTATAGTTCTTTAATATATTGGCATCATAATAAAATACCTTGAATTACACAACTGATTTTTTTATGATCGATCCACCTTGGGAGGCACGACTTTTGCAGAAACCAACAAGATCATCTTTTTTTAACCTGTTCCTGGCTTGTTTTATCGCCCTGGTACTTTGCAGCTCGGCACTTTTTCTACCCCTCAGCATGGAGTCTAACATAAATATTGGTGACAATTCAACCAAGAATATTCAACCAAGTTCCCTACAAAATCATAATGGTAATAATAATGAGCTAGGTAACCTCGGCTCCAGGAGCTCGGAGGGTGCGGAAAATGTGATTAAAGTAAAATACATATTTTCAAAGCCAGAGATCCAAGTCGGGAACGAGTATGATCGAATTACCATCACCGGGCTTACGAATCATTATTCTCCAGGCAAACCGAAGATCCCATTCGAGACTGCAAGGATCTTACTGCCCCCTGGCAGATCAACCGAGAGTATTGATATAGATATTATTACCGGCGGCAATATAAAAATAAACGGGGAGTATACGATCGAACACAGTAATTCTCCAGCACCACTCTGCATTGGTGAAGAGAATGATCCCGAGCTGCTCGAGCTGCCCGATGTAGAGATGACAAAACGCGACGAGGAGTTATATAATTCAAAGACACCGTACCCTGGCAAATTATTCGAGTATGTCACCACTCAGACATGTCGTGGATACAATATTCTTATCCTGAACCTTTACCCAGTCCGGTATACACCAAACCCAGGGGAGATCGAATATTACAGATCCATGGAGGTCCAGGTCGGCTTTCGAGAGATCGGTGCACTCTCAACGCCGTCAATGGATTCACCAGACATGTTCAGGGGTTTGAAAAAGGATACTGACCATGTTACCGGACTGGTGGATAACCCAAAGCTTGTAAGCAAATATAACGATGACTCAAACCCGAAATGTACTAGCATACAGCAGATATCATCCTCGCTGGTGAACTCGTCGTTATCTTATGACTACGTAATAATCACCAATGAGTCCCTTAAAAATTCTAACGCAAGTTACAATTTTCAGGACCTGATAGATTCCAAGATCAACCGCGGACTGAAAGCTACCATCGAAACCGTGGAGAACATTACGGCGGAATCTGCATATTGGAACTTGACAAATTCCAAGTTTAATGATACGCAGGCGCTCATTCGAAACTTCATTATTGACGGGTACTTGAATTGGGGTATAGAATATGTGTTATTGGGTGGTGACGGCGACGGCCAGATCAAAGGCAGCACCACCGAGACGAACGATCAAGTGATACCTGCGCGTGGTCTGAAAGGCTGGTACGAGAATAATATACCCTCGGACCTGTACTATTCGGGCCTGGACGGTAACTGGAATAATGATACCGATAATCTTTGGGGTGAGTTTCCGCAAGAGGCAGATCTATTTGCGGAGGTGTATGTTGGCCGTGCGCCCATCGATAGTGATACCGAGTTGTCCAATTTTGTAAGAAAGACTCTTGCATACGAGAACACATCACTCAGCGACCCGGTTCTTCGCGAGGTTTTGATGGTGGGCGAACATCTCTGGGGCCCACCAACCTACCCGGTCACCTTGGGTGGCGATTACATGGATGAGATCAAGGACGGCTCGTCTGCACACGGGTACACGACCGTTGGCATTCCACAGAATTATACGGTCAAAACACTGTACGACCGTGATTACACGGCGCATAGGTGGCCAAAGTCGAAGATCAAATCGATAATGAATAGTAATGTCCATATTATCAACCATCTGGGTCATTCGAATGTGAACTATAACATGAGGATGGGAAATTCTGATGCCGACTCGTTAACTAATTCTAATTATTTCCTGGGCTTCAGCCAGGGCTGTTACTGCGGTTCGTTCGATAACCGGGGCACTTCAGCAACATCGTATCTGAATTATGACTGCATTGTGGAACATTTCGTCACAGAATCATCAGGTGCGTTTGCATTCATAGCAAATTCAAGATACGGGTACGGCGAGGCCGGCAGCACCGACGGTGCGTCACAGTATTTTGATAGAGAATTATTCGACGCCTTCTTTGGAGAAAATATATACAACATTGGCAAGGCAAACCAGGATGCGAAAGAAGATAATATAGGCGTATTATCGGTCCACCCGGTAATGGTCTATTGTTGTTACGAGCTCAATCTTTTGGGCGACCCCGAGGTCTCGTTAAAGGTCCCGGACCCGCCAGAACATGATATTGAGGTGAAAGATCTCTCTGCACCGGCCCAACTGGAATTGACCACCACGGGAGTCATCGGCGCCACAATAAGAAATCGAGGCGGAAATATCGAGAATAGTGTTGTGATAAATTTCACACTTGATGGCATCACGAACATCTCAAAGACCATCACCAATCTTCAGAGGTTGACAGAACAATATGTGGTCTTCAACTGGACGCCAACCCTGAAAGGGACCTATAATGTTGGAATATCGGCAGCGATCGTGGCCACCGAGGAAACGCTGGTTAATAATGAACAGATTGCGAGCATCGAGGTTTTGCCCATGGCTAAGATCTCGGTTTCGCCAACATCGTTCAAGTTAAGCGCCCCGCAGGATCGGGTGGTGAACAAACGTTTCACCATCAGCAACACTGGCCTGGCAAATCTAACTTTTCAGATCGCAAAATTGAATGTAGCGATAGAGTACTGCGGTAGGATGAACACACCCATAACTCAACTCAAGAGCATGATCGAATCTTACGGCTACGGCGTAGATATCGTGAAAGGAACAGATATTGATACTATTTCCGAGCTACAAAATTATGATGTGGTTATTCTAGGCAGTTCTGGGTATGGTCCCGATGATGATTTTTCTACATTCGAAAACACATTGGAGAGTTGGGTTCGGAATTGCAGTGGCGGTGTTGTAGGTGTGGGTTCCATTGATTGGGCAGTTGATGAGACCAGTGCGATGGGTAAACTAATGCCTGTGGATACCGGCCCGGCGCATGGCTGGCCGGGGACAGATAACGATTATCATAACGGCGGGAAGATCAGCATCCTGGTCAACCACGAGATCACGCAAAATGTATCGGATATCATCGTACCCACCGGGAGGAAATGGTACTCGCCGACCCATGGACTGAACACAGGAGCAACCAAGCTCGGCAAATCGTCAACATTCAACCCGGCCATTGCATGCTGGGATTACGGGTCAGGCCGGAGCGTGTATTTTGCAGGTGGATTAATGCTGGATCGAACATGGTACGGCAGCGACTGGTGGTACACGGAAGATAATGTTTCAAGATTGTTGAATAATGCAATTGGATGGGCGGGAAAACTGAAAGATAGCAGCTGGCTTTCGACCAATATCACCAATGGCTCAACCGGTATCAATAAAAATAGTGCGGTTGATATTATTATCAATACAACAAATTTATCGGTCTTGGATCACAATCATACCTTAACCGTCCTTAACAATGACCCGGAGCCGCATTTTATCAGGATCACAGTTAATCTTACCGTACTTGGTGATGTTAAAAAGATCCATCTTTCGCCCAATACATGGTCAGGCACGGCCGACGAGGAATGTACTTTTACGGTAACTGGTTATGATATTAGGGACAATCAAGTGGAATTCGAGAAACAATGGTCCACTACAGACCGGTTGGGCGCCGTCATCGATGGTGTTTATCAACCCGGTAGAGTGGGTCAATGGAGAGTTTACTGCAATAATTCCGACGATTCGGTTTCTGCTTATGCCGAGGTGTTCGTATCGCACGGTGTCCTGGATCATATAGAAGTGTACGAGTCGGCCTGGACAGGTACGACCGACGAAAAGATCACATTATATGGATATGGTTACGACGCAGATAATAACATGGTACAATTTACAAAACATTGGTCAACAACTGACCCGGGAGGCGCAGTCATTAACGGAGTATACATCCCCAATTCACCGGGTAACTGGAGGGTATATTGTAATAATTCGGATAACTCTGTTTCAGGCTATTGTGATGTCTATATAAGCCATGGTAAACTTGCGAGAATTTCAATTTCACTTGACCCAACATTCATGGTATGCAGTGCCGATGACGAAATTACCATCGAAGCTACTGGTTATGATGCCAAGAATAATCCTGTTGGATTTATCAAGGTCTGGTCCACCACCGACCCATGGGGAAGTATATCTAGTATCTATCAACCGGGGAAGGTTGGCACCTGGAAAATATATTGCAATAATTCGGACAACTCTGTTTCGGCGCATGTTACCTTGGTGGTAAATCCCGGTGCACTTGACAGCATCGAAGTAACACCGGCAGACGCGGTGGTAAGTGCAGATCAGACATTAGAATTTGAAGCCATAGGTTATGATTCCGATGGTAACGCCTTTGATATTAACCCGACCTGGGAGGTCGTTAGTACCAAAACGGGCACTGGCGGGACAATTGACCATGAAGGATCGTTCGATCCCGTGAAAGTAGGCAAATGGAAAATAAATGCAATTGTTGATGATCTGGTGGGGCATACACAAGTTACGGTCCAGCCCGGCGAACCCGATCATATCGTTATTTCACCTTCTGAAGTTCGGGTCACTGCCGATGATCAGATAATTTTTGAAACAGATATATGTGATAGTGATGGGAACACGGTTACGATCAAAAATTTTAATTTGGATTCCGAGCTATTTTGGGAATGCACCGATGGTATTATCGATAGTCGGGGATATTTCACTCCACATCAAGTAGGCACTGTTGAGATCTTCGCAACCATTCCAAAATACAATATCGAAGGTACTGCAACGGTAGAGGTCACTGTCGGCAAGTTGAATTATATAAAAGTAACAACAGTCGAGAGAGATAGATTTGGTGGTGATGATGACATTGACATTGGCATTTTCACAATAGATGAGATCCCCGCAGATATTACCCAACAGTTCTATGCCTATGGTTACGACGGAAATCACAACTTCATCGATCTATCAACATCTCAATCTCAATACATGCTTGACCTTGAATGGACCGTTGAGAATGGAGTCATTTCATCCAACGGGTTATTTTATCCAGAAAAGACTGGCGCCTGGCTCGTGAGTGCCTCAGTCGGAGCGGTCAGCGGGTCGACCAGTGTGAATGTGGTTCCAGGACCATTAGTGAAGATCGCCATAATCCCTTCAACCGCAGATCTTCAAATTGGCGAAAGCATCGATCTCAAAACTTGTGGTTATGATATCAAGAATAACAACTGCACCATCCCTGGCGAAGAACAAAACATACAGTGGGAGATCAGCGACGAGAATATCGGAACAATAGATAGTAACGGCACCTTCATTGCCATTGCCTACGGAACCGTGATAGTGACAATGACAATTGACGACCTCAATGCCAGGGCAGTTATAATGGTCGCACCCGCAGATCATGACAATGATAGCGTACCCGATCATTTGGACCCTGATGACGATAATGATGGTATTCCCGATACCTGGGAGATAAGATACGGTTTAGACCCATTGAATTCCTCGGATTCTGATCTGGATCCCGATAACGATGGTTTGACGAACCTGGAGGAATATAATAAGGATACCGACCCCTTTGACCATGACACTGATTCCGACGGGCATTTCGACTTGGATGATGATTATCCACTGGACCCTGCAAGATGGGACAGCTCGGGTTCGCAAAAAACTGTGGAAAACGCGAATTCATCCTGGTTGTGGGTTTTGGCGGTTATGGTTGTGGTAGTTTTAGTTTTACTATTGGTGTTTGGATTTTATAGGAAATTCATAAAAAGATCGTTTTTATCTCAGCAATGAGCCTGCAATGACCATGCGCTGAACTTCCGATGTGCCCTCGTAGATCGTGAATATACGCGCATCACGATAGAACCGCTCAATGGGTTTTTCTTTCATATAACCGCTTCCGCCGTGTATCTGGCATGCGGTGCCGGTCACCTTAACCGCACACTCGGAGGCGAAGAGCTTGGCCATGGCCGCTTCCTTGCTGAACCTTGCACCCGTATCCTTGAGCGCCGCCGCACGATATGTGAGCAGCCGTGCAGCCTCAACCTCGGTTGCTGCATCTGCAAGCATCCACTGTATGGCCTGGAAACTGGAGATCGGTTTATTGAATTGCTCGCGCTCCTTGGAATATTTTATGGTATGATCAAGGGCCGCCTGAGCGTTTCCTATGGCTTGGGCTGCAATGCCTATCCGCCCGTGGTCAAGTGAACCAAGCGCGATCTTGAAACCATCGCCCTCATTGCCCATCAGGTTCTCCTTGGAGATGTGTACATCTGTCAGCGATAGTTTGGCCACACCGCAGCCGCGCACACCCATCATGTCATACTTCTTCACAAGCTCAACACCGGGTAGATCACGCTCCAGTATAAACGCGCTTATTCCTTTCTTACCCAGTTCCTTATCGGTGATGGCAAACAAGATGAATGATTTTGCATCGGTACCGCTCAATATGTATCGTTTGGTGCCGTTAACGATGTATTCATCACCATTATCCTGTAATTTTGCAGTTGTCTGCAGCCCACCGGCGTCTGAGCCCGCATGCTCCTCGGTGAGCATGAATCCGCCTACCCAGTCTCCATTGGAGAGTCGCGGCAGGTATTTTTTCTTCTGCTCCTCGGTGCCAAACAAATATATCGGCATATTTCCCAGTGAATTATGCACGGCCATTGCAACGCCTGTGGAGTTGCATACTTTTGAGATCTCCTCGATCAGGATCGCGTAAGAAATCCCATCGATCTTATGACCGCCGTACTCGGTGGGTATATTTGCACCCATGAAACCCAATTTTCCAGCCTGGGCTAATAATTCAATGGGATAAATAGCATCTCGATCGATCGCCTCTGCCTGTGGTTGAACAATGTTTTCGGCAAACTCTCTTACCTTACTTCTGAACTCTTCATGCTCGGGTGTTACTTGGAACAATAAATCAGCCTCCCTCTCAGGTTGATAGGTTACCGTAATCATAATTTATCATAAATAGTTTAGGATTGATGGCAAAAGGATTGAAGTTAGAAGAGTGTGTACAGTATAAGTGTGTGAGTGGAAGAGTGTAAGTGTGTGTGGGTTAAATCAGCATATTTTAATGCAGAGGACATTTGATTTTGTAATTTTAAAAAGTGAAAAAGATAGCTAAAAATAACTCAAAGTAGGTTTTGGTTAAGCAATTCAAAATATTTATAATGAACAAAAAAGGTTACTAATATATTATAATAAATAGATATTGAAACCATATCAAGGGTGTAAATAAATGATCTGGGTAAACAAGGTTTCTAAATCTAATTCGAAAAATAGATTCTTTAATACAATAATTGCAATTTTGTTACTAATCAACAGTTTAATATTTGTTCTTGATTTTTCAACAAACCATTCAAATGTTCGAGCTGAAATTATCACCGTTGATGATAACGGTAATGCAGATTATTTGACAATTCAAGAAGCAATAGATAATTCAAGCAATGGAGATACTATTTATGTATGGGCGGGAACTTATTATGAAAATGTAATTGTAAACAAATCAGTTACCTTAATTGGGAATGGAACTTCGGAGACTATAATTAATGGTAGTAAGAGTATTAGGGAAAGTATATTGGTAATTGATATCAAAGCAAATTGGGTAAATATTTCAGGATTTACGATTACTGGTGGTAAATCTGATTGGGGTAGTGGGGGGGTAAGAATTTATGAATTTGATAACTGTACAATCAAGAATAACATTTTTTCAAATAATGAGTATGGCATTTTAACTGATTGGTATTTTGAACCCAGTAATAATCATATCGAAAAAAATATCTTTGAATTAAATAATTGTGGTCTAGCTATACATGGTAACTCAAATATTATTGAAGATAATATTTTCATTTCAAATAAAAGGAATGGATTGAGTTGTAGTGGTTTTAATAATAAAATTTTCAATAACCAAATATCTAATTGCTCAAGAAATGGGATTAGGTTATCTGGTGAAAATAATACCATTGAGAATTGCACGATTTTTAACATAAATCTTCAAGACACCTCCGATTATGATGATAGTGATGGAATTAATTTAGAGGAAAGTCATAATAGCAGTGTAAGTAATTGTAAAATCTTTAATGTTAATGGTGAGGGAGGCATATATTTAGGAGGTTGGGGAAGTCATGATAACAAAATAAATAATTGTACAATTTTTAACATCTCTAACAATGGAATTTTCTTAGGTAATTGGGGATGCGATCGTAATTCAATTAAAGATTGCAATATTTATAATGCCCAGGAAAATGGAATTTACTTAGGTGGTTGGGGTTGCAATTATAATAAAATAGAAAGATGTATAATTAATAATTGCACTAATGGGGGATTAAGAATTCGTGGAGATTTCAATTACATCAATAATTGTACCATTTCTAATTGCTCAAAAAGTGGAATTTTTATATTTAGTCATAATAATACTATTGAGAATTGCACTATTAATAAAATAACACCAATAATACCAAAAGACGATAGAAGTTTTAATGAAACTAATGGAATTTATTTAAGTTGTGTTAATAGTAGGGTATATAATTGTAATGTTTATGAAATAAATGGTAAAGCGGGTATAAATCTAGGTGAAGATGAAAGTTATTATAATACTGTAATGAATTGTAAAATTTATAAAAACTCCGGATATGGAATTCTATTAGATGGTCGAAGATGTAACAATAATAAAATTCTAAATAATGAAATCATAAATAACAGTGATTATGGGTGTTATTGTAAATATTCGGAAAATAATCAAATCTATCATAACTACTTTATTAATAATTCTGGTAATACTTCACAAGGATATGATGATGGATCAAGTAACCAGTGGGACAATGGTTATCCTTCTGGCGGGAATTTCTGGAGTGATTATTCTGGAATAGACAAGAAAAAGGGGTCAAATCAAAATCAAACCGGTAGAGATGGAATTGGAGATACGCCATATCGAATAAATGGTGGTTCGATCTATGATAATTTCCCATTATTATTTTTAAAATCCCCATTTGCACCAAGAAACCTACAAGCAATAGCCGGTAATGGATATATTGAACTAAATTGGAGTGTACCGGATTATGATGGTGGATCAAATATCACAAATTACACGATATACAGAGGTATGACTTCCGGGAATGTAACTTTTCTTATTTCAATAGATAAATCATTATTATTTTATAATGATACATTTGTTATTAATGAAAAACAATATTTTTATTTTGTTACCGCATCTAATATTATTGGTGAATCTTATCCAAGTAATGAAGCAAATGCAACACCAACTATACAATCTAATGATGATAACGATAATGATAAAATTCCAGATTATTGGGAACAAAGATATGGTTTAAGTATAACAAATCATACAGATGCTGAATTAGATCCTGATAATGATAATTTAACAAACCTAGAAGAATATTTAAATCGTACAGACCCCTTTGATCCAGACACCGATAATGACACCTTTAATGATGGTTCAGAAGTAGATAAAGGTACAGATCCCTTAGATGATGAGGATTATCCTTTAGATGAAGATAAAGATAAGAAAAAAGATTTTGATAAAATTGATTTTTCAACATATATGGCTTTAATTGGGATAATAGTTCTTTTTTTAATATTATTGATCTTGTACGTAAATTTAAAAAGTAAAACTTAAGCTCCAAACGCTAAACTTGAAACACCAAACTTGAAACGGTAAATCATAAAATAATAATTATTCCAACTTTTCCATGATCTTTAACACTAAGTTATAAAATCGTTCAACCGACCCGATATGCACCTTCTCCTCGGGCGAGTGCGGGTATTTGATTATCGGCCCGATGGAGATCATATCCATACCCCGGAACTTCTCGCCTATGATGCCGCACTCCAGCCCTGCATGGATCGCCTTGATGGATGCATCTTTGCCCGATAACTCTTTATATGCTTCTTTTGCCAGTTTCAGGATGCTTGACTCCATGTTCGGTTTCCAGCCCGGGTACGGCGGGTTCTGCTTGATAGAAGCACCGGCCAATGTTGCAATGGACCTTATCGTACCACGCTCAGCCTCGAGTGCGGATGTAATGGAACTGCGTGTGGACGTGCCAACCTCGACAATCTCATTCTCGGTCTTTATGGTGGCCAGGTTTGTAGATGTCTCCACCAGGTCGGGTATGTCGAAGCTCATGGCCAATACACCATGTGGCAGCCCGTTCAACATGTTCAATATATTGTCCTGGATAGAGATATCGAACACGCTGGTCGAAGGCTCGGTATCCTCAAACTCGATCTTGAGCTCGGGGTCGATGGGTCTGATCTCATCAAGTATCTTCGACTCTTTCGATCGTATATCGCTCTTGAACACCTCGAGCTTGTCAACATTGACCAATACTCTTGCCATCGCCTCGCGCGGTATAGCGTTTCGCTTGCTGCCGCCCGAGATCTCGCTCATGTAGAATTGGGTATTCTTCGCAGCACTGGTCAAGACCCTGGCCATGATCTTGATGGCATTGCCGCGCTGTTCAGGGATATCGATACCCGAATGCCCGCCGCGCAAACCAGTAACTCTTACCAATAGTCCTTTGCAATCTACCGGCCCATCCATTGCGCTGATCGGCATTTTGATGGTGGTATCACCGCCGCCCGCACAGCCAACATAGATCGACCCTTCCTCCTCGGAATCCAGATTCAGCATCACGCGGCCGATGAGAAAATCCGGGGACAACTCGAACGCACCGGTGAGGCCGGTCTCCTCGTCGATCGTGAACAACCCTTCGATGGCGCCGTGCTGTAATGTATCATCTTCGAGGATGGCTAAGGTAGTAGCCACACCAATACCGTTGTCAGCACCCAGTGATGTGCCGTCTGCGGTCAGATATTCGCCCTCCTCTTTGAGCTGTAATGCGTCTGTATCGAAATTAAAGTCCTTATCGCGGTCCTTCTCGCAGACTATGTCAAGATGTCCCTGGAGCACCAGCACGGGCTTGTTCTCAAGCCCAGGCGTGGCAGGTTTTGACACTACCACATTACCGGCTGTGTCGGTATTCGCGGTCAGGCCCTGGGCCTTTGCAAAGTCCAGGATATACTGGCGTGCTTTCTCCTCATGCTTGGAGCAGCGTGGGATCTTTCTTAGTTCGTTAAAATGTTTCCATAATAGTTTCGGTTCTTTATCGAGTATGAACGACATGGGGGTGTGCCTCCGGGAAATTATAATAATTTAAAAATTCAAGGGTAATATCACTTCAACCATTAATTTCTTTTTATTGAATTTATTAGGCAATTCCAAAACCCGGAACCATCCAAACCTTCAAGTTTAACAGAGATCAGGGTTTCATAAAACGGTGATCTCTTTTATCTAATCATCTATTACGTTTTTAGATTTTTGTGTTGATGATCAGTGATCAGAGCTTTTCGGACTCTACACTTCTAACAACAGGTGTATCCCCGGCTGTCCCATGCTCAAGCTCAGGTCCATGTTCAGTCCTATGCTCATACTCAGGCTCGAGTGGTTTTTCTCCTAGCTCTCGTTCACTCGGCCGCTTCATTTGTGGTGGTCTTGATCTTTTTTTGACAATAAGTAATAAAACCAAAATCACAACAATAATTGCAATAATTAATATTATAAAAAGGGCCATATTACTCTCTTCGCTAGAACTTCCTTTATCCTTTACATCAGGTCCAACAGATAATGAACTCTCACCTGTCTCTTCTAATTCATTATCCTCATTTGTTACTTTGAAAGAATAAGTATGATCACCATTCGGTAACACCAAAGAATAATAATATTCCTTTCCATCGGAATGATCCTGGTCGTTTGGATCGGATTCATTCATTTGATAGTTTTTACCATCAATGCTTATTATTACCCCATCTTCATTTGGTGTATCGTTATCACCGTCAGTGTATGTAGCAGTAAAATTGTATACATTAGAACCTTGCTCAAGTGTGTATGTACCATCAAGAATTGGTGAGCCAACCGCAGGACCGTCGGTTAATGTTAATTCATTTTTATTTTTGTCAAAACCATGTTCTATTAATGTGCCATTTTTATCTTTAACGGATGAATATAAGTCATACATGCCAGAATATGCATCCTCACTGGGGTCCCAGAATATGCTTGCAGTATATTCAGTGCCCGAAAATGAAACACTCAACAATTCATTGAACGTTCCAGGCAGGCTATTTGACTTATCTTCGACTAAAATTATCTCATTATTATTCTCATCTCTAACTTTGAAGGTTATCGAGAAATCCTCAATTGGAGGAGTGCCAATGTCTGTAAATATCACGAATAATTGAGTGTTAGCGTCTGCTAATACACTTACGGAGGATGGAATGCACTGTGTATTAGAGATTTCTGGTGGGTTCTCAGTGGTTTCGATCTGTAACTCATTTAGGTTATCATTAAAATCATCAATTGCAATACCACCACCTTCATTTTTGATCAAACAGTATAGGTCATATTTACCAATTGGGACACTATCTGGCGGATTCCATTGGTAGCTTGCGGTAAATATTGTTCCTGAATATGTGATAGATAATTTACTGCTATATTCACCTATTTCATTGTGGCCAGTATTGATCGTGAGATTGAATATAGAATCATCGGGGGCTCTTAACTTGAATGTAACTGTAAAATTCAAAATATCTGAATATTTTCCATCAGTAAATGTTGTATAGATCGTAGTCGTGCCCGAGCCAATTTTATTCACCGAAGATGGTATAGTGGTAGTTTCATCTATTTTTGGTGGGTTAATAGAACTTATGATCTCTAATTCCTCTCTATTTGCACCAAAACCATCTTCAGCCATATTTCCGTTCCCATCCTCAACCTGGAAATATAGATCATACAATCCGGTCAGCACGAACTTATCAGGGTCCCATGTCACGGAGGCGGTATATATAGTTCCGGAAAACTCTACAGTTACAATATTGCCAAACTCGCTTAAGGCGCCATCGGATTTAGCATCAACCAATACAATTTCATTTTTATTTTCATCTCTGACTTTGAATGTGACCAGAAATGTGGCCAGCTCAGGTAGATCTACGTCTGAAAATTCTGAATATATTGTTACTGAACCTTCACCGATCTTATCCAGCGAGGATGGAAGAACAGTGGTCGTTCCAATATTGATCTCAGGTATAGAATCCGAATTAATTATCGTAAGCTCATTTTGGTTGTTATCAAAATCGTCTTGCGTTTTGCCACTAATGCCATCATCTACTTCAAAGAATAAATGATAATTTCCACTATTAAATGTTGGGTCGGGGTCCCAAGTATAACTTACGGTATATATGCCACCTGAGAATGAAATCGATACGGTACCGCCAAATTCACCGGTACCACCATTTATTTTGTCTTTAACCAGATCGATAGCTGCATTTGCTTGCTGTTTAATTTTGAATGAAACAATAAAGGAGGATATCTCAGGGTTGCCTATATCAGTGAATTCTGAGTAAATCGTAACAGTTCCATTACCAAATATATCCACTGATGAAGGAATACACTTAGTTATTCCAAGAGTGATTTGCGGCGGCTGAATATTTGCATTAAAAAGCTTTAATTCGTTATTGTTATTATTATAACCATCAATTATTTGACCATATTGGTTTGAAACAGAAAAATAAAGATCATAATCGCCAAGCGTCCAGGATTCCGTGGGGTCGAACGAATAGCTCGCGGTATAAATATTAGTCTGTGTATCAAGAACGATCGATATAGTACCACCAAGCTCACCAGCACTACCATGGGTCTTTTGATCTACTAATGAGATCTCTGAACTATCATCGGGCCCGCGTAGTTTGAAACTTGTTTGGAAGCTTGATATGGCCAAAACCTCGGGGTTAGTAAATTGTGCGGAGATCGTAACTTGGTTAGCACCTACTACATCTACTGGAGAGTTTGTACTTGTAATACCCGAGCTAACTTCGGGCGGATGTTTAATATATATTTGGCTGCTCCATTTCCGGCAAATATCGGTACCTTGATCATTTCGAATGTCTGTGGTAATAGAATACCAATAACTGTCTTGGAGCGTCATTTTGATATCATTTTCTAGATCAAGAGCAATCCTAGCGTAATTGTTAAGATACCAGTTGAGTGTTGAGTTTTGAAGATCTCTTATGTTTATATTATCGTTATTATCTTGATAATCACTGAATTCTATTTTTGAATTCTGTGGATTCGGATCAGCATTTTGATATACCTCAATATATATTATATCATTCGAACAAAAGGTATTTTGCAAGATATTATAATCCGGGTCCGAATATGTTTTTATATATTTCATTGGTGAACTACCGCCATCTACTATTATTACATCAAATGTCCTAAAAATATTGCCAATATCGTCCTCTAGCTCTACCTCAACCAAATAATGATCAGCGGGTGATGGGGCTGTAAAATTTGCTTCATAGACATAAGGTGATGAAAACGACACTTGTGTAAACGCTGGGTCTTGATCTATGATCTTATTATCAGTATAGGATCTTACTTCTAATACATTTTTATTCACTGTATCTTGCACACGATTGGTTGTCAATCTTACATACACGATCTCTCCAATTGAAAATTCCGTGTCATGTGTATCATCCAGATGATATATTTCAAATATATCATTACCTTCAAAATATCCTGTTGTCGGTTGATTTTCTAAATTGCCAGTACGAGAGTTTGTATCTTGCGAAACCGGATTCTGGGCTGCAGTGATCAGCATCAGACTCGGAACAAGTAGTAATATTATTATTAAACCAGCTACATAAATAGATCTAACTCTTAACTCATTTGTTTTATTAAATATTGTTTTCATCAATTCACCTCAATTTCTCATCGCATTTTTATAAATTTAGATTATTATTTATATAATAGTAGAATAACGAGATTATATAATAGTATTGGAGAGAATTTTTACTAAAGGAAGAATTAATTTCCCTAAAGGTGCAGGAGAATTTTCTACTTTTACTCGGTCTTTATTAATGACAATGGTTTTTGGTAGAACTCGCTGTGGATGTATATGTAGAGCGATAGGTAGATTATTCATGTCCATGATTGCATTCTTTATCTTTAGATATTGGTGCTTATTTGAAATTTGGTGCTTGTGATTTGGTACTTCCCCTGCGGGTGGTGCGTGGTAATTCAAGGCTCCTAGAATAGAACACGGATGACACGGATTATGCGGATTTACATGGATCGATCTGATGGTTTGGAACCACGAAAGCACGAATTATATAGTTAAAACAACGAATGATACGAATTATCGAATGAACGAATGAGTATTCTTGAATTATTGTTAGTATTCGTCGATTCGTTCATTCGTCGTACATTCGTTGTTTCGTATCCTTCATGTCTTCGTGGTTTATATTGGGGAATAGTGGGGTGGATGTTATATAATCAGACTTTTAAAATTTCCAATTTCCAACTTTGGAAAAGTCGAAGAGTTTTCCAATGTAGAATAATTTTTCTCAGGAAAATTGTTCGAATTTACAATTTCCAATTCCCTCAGCAATATATCAACTAAGCTTAATCCATCTCCAAACAGTTACATTAATATACCACAATTGTTAATCGTTAATTACATCTGATCGAGGCCCATTCATGAAAAAATGTCATGTCCATCTATCACGGTTAAAGATCGACTCCTCCGACGCCGAGGAAGTGATGCAGAATGCACTGGATAAATTGCACTGGAAAAAGATCGTCCGCCCCGGCGCCACCGTGACGATCAAGGTAAATGCCACGCACTTCGACTACCTGCCCGGGCTTACCACGACACCCGAGCTTGCGGCGGCGTTTACGAGGATACTGCGCAACCGTGCCGAGCGCGTGATCGTGGGCGATTCGGACCTGCAGCGCGTATGCGGTGAAATTGCATTGAAGGGGTGCAATATACAACCTATGGTGGAATCTGCAGGCGGCGAGGTGCTGAACTTTTCCAAGGATAAGATGGAGATCGTTGATGTTGGCGGTGAGGTGCTGAAAAAGATGAAACTGCCGCGTGCATACCTGGATTGCGACGTGTTTGCATCCATGCCGGTGTTCAAGACACACAAGCTCACACAGGTCACCCTGACCCTTAAGAACCATTTCGGCTGCATCCCGGACGACCACCGGTTCCGCCTGCATCGTGTCATACACCAGGTGCTTGCAGATATCACCAAGTTTCTCGACCCGAAATTGATCGTCATGGACGGGAGGATCGGCCTGGAGGGTGACGGACCCATTGCGGGGCTGCCCAAAAAACTGGGCCTGTTACTTGTGGCCGATAACACTCTGGCCGCCGACACGGCGGCATGCAATATCATGGGCTTTGACCCGAGCACCATCAAGCACATCGTACATGCTCACAAGCGCGGCCTGGGGCCGATCGACTTGGACGAGATCAAAGTAACCGGCCTGGCCATTAAAGATGTGAAGAACCCGTTCGAACCTGCGGTGGACGACCTGATCTCGAGGCTGGAGCGCATGATAAACCCACATCCGGTCTGGTCAAAGATCGTATATAAATCGCCGTTGTTCACCACCATGAAATTCATCGCCTGGAAGGTGCGCGAGGCGTCCGGGTATAAAAGCGATTATGTGAATAAGATCAAGGCCACTGGGCTCTGGGACAATTATGAAGGGCTGTTCAAATGAGTATTCAATAAATATTAAAGGGTTCGGGATTTGGGATGTGGACGTTATAAATAATTAATAATTTCAATCACTTGTGGGAGGTGAGTTGATAACTTTGCGATCGATAGTAGCCGTGAAGAGTTACCGATGGGTAGTAGCCGTGATTGGTTATCGAGTAGTAGCGATGATGATTCTAAAAAATAGATTAAATAATTTTATTTATTTAATAATGAATTTAAGCACCAAGTACTCAAAACTCAATGACCGAAACTGTGGTTGTTTTGTTGATTTGGTCATTGATTATTGGAATTTATTTGATTATTGGTGCTTGGAGCTTGGAATTTTCACTCATTTATACTAATGATCATTAACTCCACACCGCCACTATTCAATTACTGATATTTACAATCTAAATGCTTATATAAATTGTTTTTATTATGCCCATACGAGGAGTAATGATGTCGCAAGCTGTAATGGAAACCACGAAAGGTGTTATTGTAATAAACATGTACGACCAGGATACGCCTGGTACGGTGGAGAACTTTAAAAACTTGATAAACAAAGGCTTTTATAACGGTTTAAAGTTCCATCGTGTGATAGATAATTTCATGATCCAGGGTGGCTGTCCCAAAGGGACCGGTACCGGTGGGCCAGGGTATAATATAGATTGTGAGATCAGACCGCACTTGAAGCATGCTACCGGTACGTTGTCCATGGCACACGCGGGCTCGTGCAAGCACGACCCAAATACCGGGCAAAAAATATCAGGTGATTGCTCGAACGGTTCGCAGTTCTTTATTACACACAAACCAACACCGCACCTTGACGGTGTGCACACGGTCTTCGGCCAGGTTGCCCAGGGCCAGGACGTCGTGAACGCGATCAGGCAAGGGGATTCGATCGTAAAAATTACGATCCAATAAAGATCATTGTTAAATCGTCTGGCGTAAAACGTTGGATTTCTTTTTCGTTTGCATCTAAATATTTCCAATTGGGTTCTATTTCACATACCTCAAAAACTCTTTTTAAGTCGTGATATTTAAAAAAATTATCAATGTAGTTTATTAACTCTTCTTCCGTATATCCTTTTGTATGCTTATAGAAAATACCCAACGAGGGGTAATATTTACCATTCAGTGTGAGTGCTTCCCACATTTGTTTCTTAGTTTTTACCCCTCTAAATTTTTTTTCCCAAATTTCAAAATATAGAGTTTTTGCTGTGTCTTCAACATTTTTTCTATGTTTTTGTTCTGCTTCTAGCACACTTTTTAAGACCCAGCCTCTTATTATCTCATCTCCAGGATGTCCACCAATTACTGTATGATCATAAACGTATTTCTCTTTGCATTTAGGGCATAATATCTCATAGTGAGTTTCAGACCTCCCCCAATCATCTGAATTAGTTATTTCTTCGTACTCTCCTTCACCACACGGGCAAGGATATCTTCTTCTGAAATCTTCTTCCCAGCTCATGATTTTTCACCTCCTTTGAGTTTTGTCCACCGATGTCCGATTGCGTATAACGGCTGGCGGGTAATGCGAAGTGCGAGGCGAATCTGAGCATTTGGGTGAGCAGAGCGCATACATCGTGTTAGATGAAGTGTTTGAAGGTTTGATCATATTCTTACCAATTTCGATGAATATTTATTACTAATCTCTGATAAAAATTTAAGCAACAAAGGTTTTTTATCAAACGATTTTTTATTGACAATATATTCTGCACTTTTCAGTTTTTGTTTTATTCTTGCTTCCGTCTGGTGGATTTGTGTGTTAAGGCCTAGAAGAGAGAGGACGCTAACAGCGAGCTGGGTCACGGACTCAATCGTGCCATAAAAAGTTAAAAGTGAGGCAATGTTCGTAAAAACCTTTATTCCTTTTCTTTGTAAATCTATCCTTTTCGTTTGATACACTTCTGCTGCAATCGTTTCTATAAAAATCAAGTGAAGAGCCTGCCCGAATAATCAAAATTAAGCCCGGACATTTCTTGATGTACTTCATCAATGAAATATATTGTTGAAATATTGTGCTTAAATGACCTTTTCAGGCCCCAATTCCCTTTTTTTTCCTAACATCCCGCTGTTTTC
>JAEHCK010000162.1 GCA_020696345.1 Thermoplasmata archaeon
ATATTGTTACGATTTTATTCTCCTTCATATAGATATTCCGAACACTGGCGAGACACCTCACAAAAAGCATGTCTGCTCAGGCCCATCATAAACCCTATCAGAAAGTCGGATGATTCATCATTGATATCAAGATATGTATGATATACGTGTAATAGAAACATTTTAATCCTTTGAAAATTCGATTTCTTCATATATCAAAACTGGTCTACCGAAAGCATCTTCCATTTTGTGAACGTCACCACGCAGTTCGTGAAAGTCCGTCCCGTATGGAGCAATCTGGTTTTCAGATATCATACAGATATCATCGGCTTCATTATAGTAGACTTCATGAATACCGTACCCGTCATCTTTTTTAACGACACGATAATTCCAACTCATCAATATTCTCCTATTGTTTTCCGAGATTTTTGTATCTCAACCGCCGGCGGCGCACTATCGAAAAAAAACGGAGCCACTATCGCGGCCGATATGCCAATGATCGTTATAACAACCATCAACTCGATGAGTGTAAATGCTTTTGTGGTTCGTAACCATTTCATCTTAGATACATCTCCGCCAGTTTTACTTGACTGTATGCTTGATCTAAATATTCCTCTCGGACTGCCTTTTGATTACCGACCCATCGTCTTTCAAAGGGGTTACAACCGAGAAGTGTTTCATCAATCGCTTTTGCTCTGCCAATCAAATCACGGGCAGATAACAAGTGAAGTCTAATCATTTGTTCATTTCCTGTTGGAAGTTTCACGGAGTCTCCTTTTTATATAGTCGCCACTTGAATAATCTCATTATAACTGAATCAACTAATTTTGTCAAGGTATATTCTCCAACTTTCGTTTGGATACAATGATTCTAATATGTCGTACCGATCTTTATACATCTTATTTTCGACCAGTGTGTTGGCTTTCTGAATACGGGTAATCAACCAGAGACGTTCATGTAAAATCTCATGGTGGTGTCTGGTCAATAGATGTTTACTGTATTCTGGAAGCGTTTCTTTTGTCTTCCCTATTTGCTCTTTAGTTGGCATGATTCAAGTTCACCTACTATACATGTTCCGTTTTCGTCTAATCTCATTATAGTTTGTGCCCTATCACAACACAATTGTAAAGTGTCGGTCACAGGAACATATAACTTTTTATTAAACATACAGTTCGCGTTTTTACATTGAACTAAAAATCGATGTTCGGCTGTACTCATTTCTTCCAACCTATCACCAATGAAACGGCATATTCAAGGGCAAATCTCCATTCGTCACCCGTTGCCCAATATTTCACGGTCAGTTTCAACGCCTCGAACTTTTTCCCAAATGGTAAATCTTTATATGGTTGATAGTCTAAAAGTTTCATTTCTTCTCGTCTTTCAGTACCAGTTCAAGTTCTGAATCGTTTGCTTCTAATGATCTACAAAGTTTAGAGATCACTTCATCTTGGATACCATGTGCGTTACCGCACATGATACGGATACCAAGACTCGATTTCAATTCACTGCAAACTCTTTCTGATACTTTTAAGGTAATCTCTTTCATATCAACCTTTCGTAAAATTGGTAGCGGCGGCGGGATTCGAACCCGCGGGTTCGGTTAAGAACTCCGGCTTATGAGACCGGCGAGATGACCAGGCTTCTCGACGCCGCATCATTTATATTTTATTCTCCAGGGATATACGGAACTTCGTCACCCCACCATCCTTCTGATGTAGATTTTTGCAAATCCTCATCTGTAGGACTTTCATAACCCCACCAACTAAAAGTCATGTGGTCATTTGTTTTGTAAACTGTGTCATGTTTGTACCATTCGGCCGTACAACCCATGAGAAAAAACGTGATAATTAGTAAAAAGATAACTTTCTTCATAACACTCTCCCTTATTTAACAATTTTTTTAATTCCCTTTCTTGTGAACACAACGCCTGCTCGAAGATAACTTTCGTTCATAGGCGTATCACACTTCGGACAATAAGCAGGTGGATCATGCATGTTATCTGAATCTTCTTTGTACCCACACTTGGGACATTCCTTACGTCCGAGATTCAATCCCATTAATCGTCTTCCATTAATGCTTTCAATTTGGCAGCATTACCGGCGATCATGTCACCGTAATCAAAGAAACTGAAATCGAAATGCCGGGTAAGACTTTCATCTAATTTATCCCAGACATCTGTTTCATGAAACCTACTGCCGATCAAAGGTAGACATAGGGCTAATTCATATGCCGTGATATCTTTCTTTGGTTCCCAGATACATTCATACTTAATGTTGTCTGACATATGTTATCCTTTCAAAGTGTGTGATCAGGCTGGCGGTTTTCACCATTTTTCAGTCGCCCGCTCTATATTTTTGCCTACTATTTATCACCGTAGTGACTTGCAAAAGGCGCCCGATCCAATAGAAATCCTCATGCTTGATATCAGTATAACAAAAAATCCGTTATATGTCAACTAATTTTAGCCATCTTTCAAAAGATGCTAATTTTGAGGTCCGGTTTTTCAAGAATTGTGTACTGAAAATTTCTCTACTCACAGCTGAGATTTCTTTGCACTCATCTGTTTTCCAAATCGGTGAAGGATATTCCCAAATGGGTACGTCATCGTATATTTTAATTGACGTATTCGGTATACGTGCCAGTTCAGGATAATATTCTCTATAAATCTCACATTGAAGTCTTCTATGTTTTAAAAACCTCGGCGGTACTGTTAATAATAGGTCTAAGAATTCCTCATGTTTGAACGGTGTTATTCCATTGTGAACCTTACAAACTGGTTGTCGCCAACGATAATCACCATAGTCATAAAAGAATGACCTCGAACTTTGTTTTAGTAAAAAATATAATTCAGGGTCACCATAACCATTATACAACTCACTGTACAATTTCAACGTTGGATTTTTATACGTCAGCCGAAATATATCATTGTCTTTAAATTTATAAAAATGATCTTCGAACCCAGGATTTTTAACAGGAGATGGGTGATCGAAAACCTTTCCACCGAAAAATTCACCACCACATAAACCTGATAATATATAATTTCGCATCTTCCGTTCTGGATATACGATCTCTGGTGTTGGGAATATTATACGATCTGGCACCAACATCTTTGATATTAGAATGTCTGGATTTCCACTATCATCAATATCAGGATGACCGCAGACGAAAAAATGTTTGTCAATATCTTTGGGTAAATTTGCTAAAATCAACCGAGTGTCCAGACCACCTGTTATACCTATGTAATCAACATCTTTTGCCATGTCCGGAATAATTCTCTTAAATAATTCAGCAAATCGTTTGGTGAAATAACTTATCGGTTTCTCGTTAATACCGATATGTTCTTTATGTTCAACACTACGTTCACCATCGGTATTAAAAATCACCGTTGTTCCCATTGGCAGATTTGTAATATTCTTGAAAAATGTTACATCGCCGAGGGTAGACCCTACCAGAAAAAACTCAGCAATGGCTGACAGGTTTAATTCTTTATCATATCTCAACAACTCTGGATATTCGTCTGAGAAGATGACGTAATTATCATACCTGAGAATAAATAGAGGATGTTGTCCGTACTTACTGTTAGTAAGTGTCAATTGTTTATTATCATATGAAACTCTGGAATCTTCACCATATTGTATGAAGTTTCCGTCATTTCTATTATAAATGCCTAATATCATATGGCTATTTAGTTACCAATATCTTTGAGAATCCGTAATACCATGAACATTCATCCATTTTTTTAACATCAAATGTGCCATACCTGATGGCGGTTTGTTCATTCGTCCACGAACTTGAACCAATTGTTTGTTTATGTTGATTTCGATGGTCAAATGTTTCTCATCAGCATTAATACCGTCATCGGAAACCATTGTGAAGATAGCGGAAGCGCCACCCACACAACGATGTCCATAAGACGCTACACAATGCCTCATTCGGCGTCCTTCTGACCATAATTCTTTACTCGACAATAATTGATTAACCGACCACACGATCTTTGTTTGTTTACTTTTGAATTTCCAGTCTGGTATATTAAAAGGTGGCCACGTAAGGTTCTGATCACCAAACCGTTTCAACTGCATCTCACGATGCCATTTGTTTGAAAGTTTGATCAACGATCCGAATGTACGACCTTTCAATGAGAAAGTGCCCCTTCTCATCTGTGCTCTAAGAAAATCCATAACATCACTCACAACGCTGACCTCAACGTTTTCCTCATTCTTAATAAGGGTGAGCAGACTCAACCAGAATACACTTGTCACTGGTATGTTAATAAAAAACCGTTTCGCAACGGCATTTGTCATCTTATCATTTATATCTAACGCTTTACATTTCACCCACCAGAGATTTTCATTGATACTGTTATCATCTGGCGCGTTAAGAAAAAGGTGTGCCTCTTTCTTGGTCAAGAGATTTTGACATTTGGCGAACGAACCACCTTGTGTTATTGTCAGAAACCAATTCAGATGTTCAGGAACACCAACAGGTTCGTCCTTTGTGAAAACCTCGTACATGAAATCAGGTACAGGGTATTTACGATATACCCAGTTGATAAAAGATTGTTTCTGCTTATCGACATTATGAGACTTTGATTTCCAGTCACTTGGTTCTCTGATAAATTTTGTCTGGAACAGGAGACCTCGGCTGAAAAGATTCATGATTTCATGGAAATCCTTTTTCTTCGACCGAGATTTCTTAGTTTTCTCTTGGTTATGCCGGGCGAACGCCTTCTCTGCCATCTCTTGCCCAGCAAGTTCCATTTCTCGTTTTCGTGATACGTATTCTGACATATATACAGTATACCAAAAAGGTTTAGTGTTGGCAAGTAAAAAATGGTAGGGGATACGGGTGTCGAACCCGTCCTGTCATGGGCTTAAACCATGTGTCTCTGCCATCGTGGACTAATCCCCCGAATATGGTAGCCGAGGTGGGAGTCGAACCCACAAATAACACGTTTTGAGTGTGTCCCCTATGCCCGTTCGGGTACTCGGCCTCATTGCCCGGTTCCTCTTGTTCGGTTTGGAACCAACCCGTCATTGATCAAATGACTGTCTGGGCAAAATTTGTGACGGTTTTTTGATTTTCAACCTTACCATTTAAGGCGGAGGTCTACTCAACGGAGCTACCGACAAACCTGAAGCAGTGGTGGGCCCACGAGGAATCGAACCTCGATTTACCGGGTAAGAACCGGCTGTAATGCCGTTATACTATGAGCCCGAAATTTGGAGCCCGCTGACAGAATCGAACTGACGATTACTGGGTTGCAACCAGTTGCCTTACCACTTGGCGAAACGGGCTAATATGGCGGTCTGTACGGGATTTGAACCCGTGATACTACCTTGACAGGGTAGCGTGATACCAGACTTCACTAACAAACCGAAATGGTGGGTCGCCAGGGAGATCGAACCCTGATCTGAGGGTTAAAAGCCCACTGTTCTTCCGTTGAACTAACGACCCGAATATGGTGGAAGCGACAGGATTCGAACCTGCAATTACTGGGTGCAAGCCAGTCGTGTTCCCATTATCACTACGCCCCCATATGTTTGGTGCAGAGAGACGGAATTGAACCGCCGACAACCCTGGACTTCACCCAAGTGCTCTACCAGACTGAGCTACCTCTGCAAATGTGTGTGGCTCCGGTGACTGGAATCGAACCAATATTCTGCGGTTAACAGCCGCACGTTCTGCCTTTGAACTACACCGGAACAAATTTTTGGTGCCCACGGAAGGACTCGAACCTTCATCAACCTCGGGTCTAAGCCGAGTGCATATGCCATTCTGCTACGCGGGCAAATATGGTAGTCAGTCATGGACTCGAACCATGATTTCACGCTTATCGAGCGCGCGTCCTGACCAATTGGACGAACCGACCAAATTGTTGGGTCTGGGTATCTACACCCGTGGTTAGAGCAAACAATACTTATTGCAACCGATCTGTTTCAGTACGGTCCAGACCAAAATGGCGTTGGCGACGGGACTTGAACCCGCGTCTTCCAGGTTGAAGGCCTGGCATTCTACATTAAACTACGCCAACGAAAATGGAGCCTCATGTAGGTATCGAACCCACTTATCTGATTTACAAGACCAGTGCATCACCTTAAATGCTTATGAGGCGAAAATTGGTACCCTTGACAGGACTCGAACCCGCATTTTAGCGTTCGTAGCGCTATGCTCTTCCATTGAACTACAAGGGCTTAAAGAGTACCGCCGGGCCTGAGTTCGACAGCGGTGTTAGACTCCACACAAGTGCGGCCAATTACACACTTATCGAGACGATACTCAATCTGTTACCACTGGGTAACTTTAAAAACTGGGGTGGCCTGTCGGCCTCGAACCGACTTTCACAAGGTTCACAACCTTGCTGCTTACCTGATTGCATCAGACCACCACAAAATTTGTACGACACTTAGGTCAGTACGGTTTACTTTTAAGAAACATGCCGAAGACCTGCATCAGCCGGCAGGAGTTGAACCTGTCATTGATCAGTGCTGAAACCGATCAAGGCCACCACTGGTATTCCGTACAGGTCTACGACACTCATGGTCGGGAATGCTGGAATCGAACCAGCGTCAGAGCGATCCAAACGCCCCATTCTACCACTATACCAATTCCCGAAAATGGTCGGAATGACTGGAGTCGAACCAGCCGCCTCGTGCTCCCAAGGCACGCGTCTCACCCCGAGACTACATTCCGTAATAATTGATGAGATTGATAAGGCGACTTGACACCTCTGATCATCTACCGTTAATGACCCCAATTGTCCATTCCTACTTAAATACGGTGTTCGGAATGTCATCAACCTCAAAACTTGGTCCGCCGGGCTGGATTTGAACCAACACAGACTTATTTGATTGCGGGCGGGTTACAGCCGCTTGTACTCACCAATGTACTGCCGACGGAAATGTATGGTAGTCCTTATAGGAATCGAACCTATGTCTTCTGGGTGTAAACCAGACGTTATCGCCATTCTACTAAAGGACTAAATTTAAAAGAACAGTGGCAGGACCATGAGGATTCGAACCCCAATTTCCTGGGTTGGAGCCAGGCGTGCTTGCCGTTTACACTATGGTCCCACATTTCGTGGCGGCGGGCGGATGAATCGAACACCTGAGTTTCACCTCACCACCGGGTTCAAACCGGATTTGTCCCTTGACGGCGCCCGCCGAAAACTAAAAAAAAAAGGGCGGCTACTTCGTTTTTCGTTTTGAAGTAGTCGCCCTTTTAAAAGGTATCATTATGATCTACTTCAAATCGCTTTTTCCTCCACCCAATTATAATGGCGTGAGAAAATAATCGTATCGAGCAATGTCGCTGGACATAAAAGTTCTATCGGTCTTGGCTTGGCCATCGTGTTGCTCTTCGATTGTAGTGTGACTTCTTTTATCGAATTCATCATATTTCCTTTGAAGTATTTTGTTTCTTTCATTCTTATTTATATATTATAACAACTTTCCCAGAGTTTGTCAACTCTTTTTTTCTATTCAAATATTTTCCAACTTTTTATCCATTCTTTATGTACTTCTATGTTTTTATCTTTTGAGTATTCTTCTATTACTTTCAACGCCTTATCGTTCAGAACCTCTTGTTCAAATGAAATTTTAGGTACATACCCAAAATAGAAAGGACCTTTAATTATTTTATGATCTATATCATATTTACCTGAAATGGAACTGCCTGGAAAAACATATAGAGGCCAGACGAATATAATTAATTTCCTTTTGAAAACAGGCAATCTCTGAAAAAACCGTTTAAGATCATCAATATCCTTTTCTATCAAACAATTCCAACCTAACATGAAACCGCCAGTTACGACCATATCCAAACCACCTAAAATTTCCAGACATTTAATAACTTCATCGGTTTTATATCCCTTATTCATTATTTTCCACATTCTGTCAGTGGGAAATTCGAAACTGCCAGATAAGATAAATCCGTCTTCGCCAGTATCTCCGAGTATCGTAAAAACCTTTTTGAATTCATCAGCACTTTTCTTGGTAAACCTGATTGATGATTTATAACGAGACAGGGGTTCCAAATTTGGTAATTGTTTCAAAAGATGTATAGTATTAGGTTGTAATGCATCTGAACCAATTCTAATCATCTTCTGGTAATCTTGAAAACAATCATCTAATTCTAAATTTATAGTATTACGTCTCCTTGATTCTTTCCAAGACGGTCTGTTACAATATGAACATTTGCCTGCGCCGGAGGCCGCCCAATAACAATGATAACAATCCACTTCATAGCTGAAATAAATTTTATCTCCGGGCTGTATAACATCTGGTAATGAAAGTTTCCATTTACCACTGAAATCAGGATAACCAAAATACTTTTCCACACTGTCATATGATAATGACATGTTAGATGGCAACGTGTCAATGATTTCAACACCAATCAATCCTGAACCACCAGCTACGAATTTGATTCCCGGATTTTGTAATGCTGTTTTCCATACTCTGACAAGTTGATTGCCCATAAAACAACTAACATACACTGTACCTGTTTTAAATGGTAATCTAATAATATCTTCCGAGTCACGACTTGTTTCAATCCAGAGAAAATCACCTTTAGATTTACAAAGATCATATGTATCGGAAAACCCATTACCCATCGCCCATCGATCTAATTCTTTTGAGTTAGTATAAAATTGGATAAAGACCACATTCATATATTAAAAAGCTCCTCTGGAAGTACCGTATCTATTGCATCTGGTCCAATAAACCATTCATCATATAACTGTTGTGGGTACATTCCTTTATCACGAAACAATTGGAATATATTCCTGGGTCCTGTCTTTCTGTAAAACACAACCTTGACAAATTCATCTGACCCAAACAAACATTCGTGTTCACGGTGGATGTGTAACCCGCCGCCACCTCCGGTTGAATGGTAGATATTTAATTCCTCAGGATGGGACTTGCGTGCATTGACCCTGTATTTAAAGGTACATTTCAACCATGCGAGTGAT
>JAEHCK010000221.1 GCA_020696345.1 Thermoplasmata archaeon
AAAAAGAAAATTTATGGAGGCAAAAAAATGGAAAAAATGAACAGAAATTTAAAAACAACAATAACAAAATTAGTTATTGTTGGAATGATATTGTTTTTGATCATGTCGGCAGTGCCGATGATGACAGCGAACTCAAGTGTTAAGGTAACCATCAATTTTAAAAACCAGACCGCGGACTTTACTCCCGCTTCAGATGAGCAGAAAGTATATATCTACGGCCACGGTTGGAAAACTGATGGAGATGAGATCAATGTCGAGGAAGGTAAGACCATTTACTACCGTGCATACTATAAAGAAGGCAGCGGTTTATATGGTCCGAAACTCGGCTATAATGTTCCAACTGGTGGCGGCACACTCGATGTCGAGTTCCAAAAGATTGAAATGGACTTCGAGGACCAGAGCGGTGATATTGCAGGCGGAGATAAGCGAGTATACATCTACCATGTTGGTTATTGCGAAGATGGCCAGTTTGTGACAGTCCCGGATTCCAGTACAGTACATTACCGGGCCTACTATAAGGCGGGTTCTGGGCTGTACGGACCCCAAGATAGTGAGGTTATAGATGTCGAGAATGAGCTTTTGGTCGAATTCAGAACTTTTACAGTACAATTCACAGCCGGATTGCCATATACAGGCGCTGAGCGCGTCTATATCTACCATGTGGGTTATCGTGCTAATAATATTGATGTGACAGTTCCGAAAGACAGCACGATCTACTATCGTATGTATTACAAGGCGGGCAGCGGTCTATACGGTACAAAAGGCAGTGTAAAGATCGAAACCGGTTCTGAAACGTTCAACCCGAACTTCAAGTCAGTGATCATCAATCATGTAGATCAAAACGGTAATGATCTGTCCGGTGCACCGGCAACCGGTAATGAGATGACTTACATTTACCACATCGGTTACAAAGCAGATGGCAATGTCATTGTTGTACCCGATGATAGTACATTATACTACCGCGCATACTACAAGACGGGTTCAGGCTTATACGGCCCTCAAATGAGTCAAGCCGTAGCAGGCATCAGCCAGCTCGATGTGCCGTTCCACATTGTCACACTCAATTTTGTTGGGCAGTGCGGTAACAGCCTTAGCACACCACCCGCAACAGGTAATGAGCGCGCATATATCTACCACATAGGTTACAAAGCACACAATGACCAGATCGTGGTTCCAGAGAACTCGAAGGTATATTATCGTGCATATTACAAAGCGGGCTCAGGTCTTTATGGTCCGCAGATGAACATCATGATCCAGAGCGGTGTTGACGTTATAAATGTCAAGTACTGCGTAATCGAATTGAACTTCAAGGACCAGAACGGTGACCTTACAATTGGTCCCGCAACCGGCAACGAGTGCGCATACATCTATCATATCGGTTACAAGGCCAATGGTGACTACATTGTGGTTCCCAGTGGTAGTACTTTATACTACCGTGCATACTACAAAGCAGGCTCAGGTTTGTACGGTCCGCAAAAGAGCGTGGCCGTGGACACACTTTGCCCGCCACCATGTCCAGGTTTAGTAGGCATGTGGAAACTCGATGACGGCTCGGGAACAACCGCAGCGGACTCATCAGGTAACAATAACGACGGTGTTGTTGTGAATGGTGCCACTTGGACCACCGGTAAGGTTGGTGGTGCATTGAGTTTTGACGGTACGAACGATTATGTACAAATAGCAGACTCAACCGATCTAGAGCCAGCTGCACTAACAGTAATGGCCTGGGTCAAGGGTAGCACGCAGGGCAGCTACAAATATATTGTCGCAAAAGGTGCCAATTCTTGCAGTTCTGCATCATATGCATTCTACACGGGCGGCTCTGGCGGTCTATACTTCTATGTAACCACAAGCGGTTATAAGCTCTCACCCGGTGTGGCAGCAGCAAATATTTGGGATAACGCTTGGCATCACATAGTCGGTACATATGATGGTTCATATGTACGGTTATATTTAGACGGTACTGAAGTGGGCTCAGGCTCAGCGAAGACCGGTGCAATAAATTACGGTTTGCCAACAACCGATGACCTGTTCATTGGTAGCTATCAAGGCAGCTGCAAGTACTACTTCAAGGGCCTCATCGATGAGGTTGCGATCTGCAATAAAGCATTAACAGCAACAGAGATCCAGAATCTTGGGTCAGCAACACCATCAGGCTCAGGCTGGGATCCAGTCGCTCTCTGGCACATGAACGAGGGTACGGGAACCACAGCTTTTGATGCAACACCGAATGATAATGATGGCACAGTAACCGGACCAACATGGACTACCGGTAAATTTGGCGGTGGATTGAACTTTGATGGTTCTAATGATTATATACGTGTATCACACTCATCAAGTCTTGCAATAACCGATGAGTTGACCCTTAGCGCTTGGATCAAACCAGATACCACAATTAAATCGGGTAACTCGAATATGCGTATCATAGACAAACAGAACTGCTATTATCTATTATTCGACTATCCATCTGCCGATGGAAAGGCAAAGTTCCTTGTCACAATCGGAGGCACTAATTACAAGGTCCTTTCCTCCATCACATCAACTTGGACTGCCGGGCAATGGTACCACATAGTTGGAACCTATGACGGCACCAATATGAAGATCTATGTAGATGGTGTATTGGAGAATACAAAGGCACAGACCGGCAGTATAGGTACACCGAACTATCAACTATTCTTGGGAACCCGAGCTGTAAACAGCAATCCAACCAATATGTGGTTTGACGGTACAATCGACGAAGCAGCGATCTTTGACAAAGCACTTTCCGGAACTGATGTAAATAACTTGTATAACGCAGGCGAGATCTCGCTCTGCCCCAAACCGAAGATGGATGTGGATTACAAGACCATCACCTTGAACTTCAAGGATCAGAATGGTGATCTCTCCACCAACCCGGATGCAACTGGTAACGAGATGGTCTATATCTACCATATCGGCTACAAGGCAAATGGCGACCAGATCACGGTACCTGTGGGTAGTACACTATACTATCGTGCTTACTACAAATCAGGCAGCGGCCTCTATGGGCCACAAAATAGCATAAAGATCGATTGCACATTCGATACTATAGATATCGAGTTCCAGACCATCGAGCTTGATTTCGATGCACAGATCTTATCAGGTAATGAGAAGATCTACATTTACCATATTGGTTACAAAGGCGACGGCGAAAAAGTAGTTGTACCTATTGGTAGTAAGATCTACTACCGCGCTTACTACAAGCAGGGTAGCGGATTATACGGTCCTCAGATGAACAAATTCGTGGACTGCACCTGGACCGTCCTTGATGTGGAATTCTGGACCATCAGGTTCCGCGTGGAAGACGGCTCGGGTAATCTTGTAACTGGTGCACAGGTCTATGTATACCATGTTGGGTATGTAGCAAACGACGGTCAGGTCACGGTACCTGTTGGCAGTAAGATCTACCACAAGGCAAAGGTAGGCAGTACATGGTCATCACTGAACAATAAATTAGTCGACAAGACATGGAACCTTGTGCTTTACATCTGGGACGGCAACAGTTTCCTAGGGCCCACATATCTACAAGAGGTCTATATCAAGGTCATGGAAAGTGACGACGACCCAATTAGTGGTGTGCCTGTGCAATACTATACTGGCACTTGGGTTGCATTTGGCTCGGGTACCACTGATATAAACGGGCTTGCTAGCATGGTAATGACACCAGGAACCTATGCTTTCAGAACAACCCATGCTTATTTAACACAGCAGAAGAGTCAAAACATTGGTGCTAACCCGATTGTGGTTTTCCAGACCGAATTGCAGAGGATCGAATTACAGGATCACAATGGCAACCTGATCACTACAGCCGCCGCCGGAAGCAATATACAATACTACACCGGTGTTTGGCGCACATTTGGTACAGGCGACACTGGTACCCAAGGTTATGTTGAAATGGAGTTACTGCCGGTTGGCAGTGTAGCGTTCCACTTAACACATGCATACTTACAACTGCAAATATGGCACACCATCGCAACGGATTCATTAGTGTTCCAGACAGAATTACAGCGTATCGAGCTTCAGGACCACAATGGCAACCTGATCACCACAGCCGCAGCAGGTAGCAACATAGAATATTACACCGGCGTTTGGCGTGTATTCGGCACAGGTGACACTGGTACTCAGGGTTATGTGGAGATGGAGTTACTACCGGTAGGCAGCGTAGCGTTCCACTTAACACACGCATACTTACAACTGCAAATATGGCACACCATCGCAACGGATTCACTATTGTTCCAGACAGAATTACAGCGTATCGAGCTTCAGGACTCCAA
>JAEHCK010000199.1 GCA_020696345.1 Thermoplasmata archaeon
AATCAGTTAATAATATCAACTCAATAAATTTTTATTCTTTGAAGTTACAGATTAATTTTATTCCTAAGTTATTAAAAGAATCTATACTTCACGACCGCAATGTTGACAAAATGGAGTGTCCACAGCCTCTCCACAATATCCGCAAAAACCAGTTGTTTTTGATTTGGGCTTGGCCTTTTTTGGTGAGCTTTTCTCGACAGCTTTTACTTTTGATTTCTTTGGCTTACTTGGTTTCGACTTCTTATTAACAGTTTTTTTGTGTGCTTTGGTTTTTGTTTCATTGGCTCTACAGGTCTTGAAATAAAGGATGATAAGTAAAATAACAAGAATTATAATTATGATGATCAAGGAATACAACAAAATGGTTGAATGATCAGAAGTGGTTTCCTTCGATTCTTCGCGGTAGAATCTTAATTCACCGTTAATGTCCACCTCAACAGTTTGGTTTGCATAATAATTTGTTAAAACTATTGGTTCTTCTCCCAATTTTCGTAAGATAATGGGAAAATGATGAATAGAGATGAAATATAAATCCAAATAGTACAAAATCCCAAGAAAACCCCAAAACTCAAATCCAAAAAAAAAGAAACCAGATTTTGAGTTTGGAAGTTTGGATTTTCTTGGGATTTGGGATTTTACTAGTCTCCATGATTCACCATTTTTGTTAGCGTTAAAAATTATAAAGTTAGCGTTTATGACCCATCCCCCCCATCTCATTCAGATATTAAATAACCATTCTATACATTTTAAAGAGAACAACTTCTAAGAAGTTAGGCTTTAATTAGTCCTGTCATAAAACGCTTGCATTCAGATCATTCCTGTGCTTTAGATTCATGGCAATAGTGCAAAAAGTATTCCCAATAGCAATTGGTGAGATCAGGCTTGAATGTTGGACGTTACAATTCATTATTAGGATGTTCTATATTTCGATTAATTGTTAGGATGTTGGACGTTACAAATAATTATTAGGATGTTGGATATTTCGATTAATTATCAGGATGTGTGATTTATTTTTTCTATCCCATTGGTGCATCCCGTAATATCATCGCCATATCGAACATCCCGATATCTCTACGACATTTAGAACATCCTGAAATCTCTTCGACATATAGAACATCCTGTTATCCCAGCGCTATATAGAACATCCCAAAATCTCAGCGACATATAGAACTTCCTGTCATCTCTACGATATATTCAGCGTTTGTTCTACATTCAACAGTGTTTGTACCATAAATCCTTTATATAATCGAAAGGATATTCTTTGTTGTGATTAATCAGGAGGAAAATGAATGTTAAAAAATAAAGTCATTTTCAAAAATTGGATGGTTAGTTGTTTTGTGATATTATTAATGTTATTAACCGGTTTTGTCGGCATGGCCGCGGCAGCCGAGGATAATACCGATCCAAGTAATAATGAAAATTCCGAAACCGCAGCAAGTATCATCGGGAAGGTCGTGAATGCTGAAGGCGAAGTGCTGGTTGGTGTCCAAGTTGTACTTATGGGCGTACCAAATGATGATCCCCAAGAGATTCCCATGTTTGAACGAGAAACAAACGAGCGCGGCATTTTTGATTTTGGAAACCTAAGGCGCGGCCTTTATACGATAGAGGCATGGTTAGAAGGCTATGAAGGATGGTTCGATGAAATTAAAGTGCCTGCAGAAGAAACCGTCGAATTGAAGATAATTCTTGAGAAGATCGAAGAACCTGAAGATGATGTAGAAGAGCCTTGTTGGGGTGTAGTTTTTGGAGGGGTCTTTAATGCTCTGGAGAATGAGCCGATTGTTGGTGCATTTATTCTTATTCACAACCTTGAAACCGATAGAGAACCCATCAAAACAGAAACGAACGAACAAGGTCAATTCAAGGTCAGGGTTCCATGCGGGGAATTAGTAATTGTTTGTGAAGCGCGCGGATTCTATCCGTTTAAGGAAGTTTATTTGGTTAAGCCCGAGGCCGAACTTGAAATAAAGATCATGTTGAGGCCTTGTGAAGTGGACGACGAAAAAGAATATGAACGACCCATGCTGTGCGGCCGTATATTCGACGCCAAGACCGATAAACCGATCTTTGGTTGGGTAGAACTATCACAAGGTAACCCGCAGCTACAGGTACAAAAACGTCCGGAAGATGGCAATATAGAAGATGATATAGATACCGATCCTGACGCGGAAGATCAAATGATGAGAAAAAAACTTGAACTTAGAGAACAAGAAGAACAGAAGCAAAGAGAAAAAAAAGACCAAGATCAACCACCCACACGTTGCGGGCCTGGTAATGAGAATTGTGATGGAAGACAACCTCTGGATTACCGGCTCTGGCGGATTTATACGAATGACGATGGTTTCTATGAATATTTCCATTTGCCGCCTGGACACTATGTAATGCGTGCATTCGCCAAGGGGCATGTCATGTATTATAATGAGATAAATATTGAAGACGAGCCCATGTATATAGATGTATATTTAATGCGAGAAAGAGCGCCCCCAGTACCGCCCCAACCAATGTCGTTCATCGGTGGTCGAGTGGTTGATGCGAGTTCAAGAGAACCCGTAGCAGGTGCGATCGTATGTGTAGTTTCACCAAAGATGCTGGAGAGGCTCCGTGAAAACCCGGAGAGCACTGATCTGGACTTCGATATCGATCTTGAAAATATTAACTTTGATGGTGAAATGAATATAGAATACTCGGATATACCAAAAACACGCAGCACCGACCCAGACCGTCCTGGCATACCAGAGGGAGATCCCAAGAATGAGAATAGACCGGAATTTAAACCTGAACTATGCAAGAACCAACCCCAACCATTAAGATTCTGTACAAAAACAGATGAAAACGGTCTCTTCAGACTTAAAGTACAACCTGGCGCTTATGTACTCATCATAAAAGCCAGAGGATATCAACCGGTTGGACGTAGGTTCACCATCGAACCTTTCCGGAAAATTGATGTTAAGATCCCGCTACAACAGGCTGGAGAACAAGAACCCATTAGAGATAGTAATAATAAACTTGGCGAAGAGCAAGATGAACCGGAGTCAGTATCTGCTGTTGGCAGCAGTGCTGCAATGGGTGCGGCTGCATCCACCTCGATCTTATCGGGTATCTTTGTTGTTTTGCTTGTGATCGCAATGACACTTGCGGCGATCATCTGGCGAAGACGTAATCTTGCGGTAAAACCAAAAAAGAAGATATAAAGATATATACCTGAAACAGTATTTCATTTCAGATATTATGCGGATCAGAAGTTATCGGTTATTATCCCAGGTAATTTTTTTATTTATTAGCATAATAGGTATTGCCGGAGTTGCAAAAACAGGGTTGATCCTTCCTTACTTTTTCTGCAATGCCTCGCCTGGGGCAGTATGTTTTTGTCCACTTTGGGTACTCGAACATTCGTCTATTTTGATGCGGATCGACTTGAAAACTGCCCTGGCAATGGTATTTTTCTTATTTGGTTCTCTTGGCCTGGTTGGTTTATTGGTTGGCAGATCGGCCTGCGGCTGGGCGTGCCCCATAGGATTTATTCAAGATATATCAAAGCATTTCAAAGGAAAGAGCAAGCTCAAGATCCCATTGAATGTACTATTTGGAGCTCTAATTACAGGATTTCTAATGGTTCTATCCGCATTTTGGTTTCCGAGTATGGCCACGGGGTATATCGGCACTGCAGGGATCGTGGTGGCCGCTCTGGCTTTGTTTGCGATCCTAACCAAACTTGACATTTTATTTGTTAATTTAACCGTAACCATAATTTCAATGATCTCGATCGTTTCAATTTACCTTTATCTCTGGGATGAACCGGGCGTCAGGGAGATATGGTTCTTTTTCGCATTGGTACTATTATTTGTCAGCACATTAACGGTTATACAAAAACCCATACTCTCCAAACAAACCGTGGTGCGTGATACAAAATATTATCACCAAAACAGGTTGTATTTAATAAAATATTTCATCTTGATCCTGATACCGATAACCTCGTTCATATTTATGGATAAATGGTTCACTAATATCGACCCGATCGGCGCCTTGAGTGCGGGTGTACCGGTTCTGATGTACGAAAGTGATAAGTGGAATGTTTCAGACCTATTATGGCTCAAATTCTTTCTGATCGCCTTATTTTTCTGGCTGATATTTATCACTAACCGCGGTTTTTGTAGATTCATCTGCCCCATCGGTGCAATGATGTCACCAACAAACAAGATCAGTTTGCAAGATATTAAATATATTCCTGAGAATTGTACCAAATGCATGAAATGTATCAAGTCCGGCCCAATGAGGATCAATATCTTTGAAATGCACCATGACATGGAATGTATTAGATGCGGTCGCTGTGTGGATGCATGTAAAGATGGTGCTTTAAGTATGGTCCTATTGAATAAAACCATCAAATGAAAAACATGGAGTATTTAAATGGAAAAAGATGATGAAAATGGCATACTGAACGATAATAAACCGAAACGCCCAAGTCACATTCCCAGTCATATTGATCATAGAAATACAGAACCCGGTTTTAATTATAACCAGTTTTTAGGTATTATATTGGTGGTAGGATTTCTCATAATCGGTTCAGCAGCAGGAACATATGGGCTGTTGAAGAATTTAATCGAGGCGCCGTGCCTCGGATGTTTGGGTTTGTACCCCAGCTATGAGAGTGATTTCATGTTCGATACTGTTGATGGCAGACCGCACCCGGAGTTCGTTTTGGACACACTTGAGGAGAACAGCCCGGTATTCATCGAGTTCACACAGAATGACGAGAACTGCCCGCCGTGTGCGCGTATGCGGCCAAAGGTGCACGAATTGGTGGATCAATATAGATATAACGTTACATTCTTTATAATAAACGTCAACGAAGAAGAAATTACAAAATATTTTGAATACAAACAATCAACAAAACCTACTCAAAACGAGCAAGAGGCATTTCATGTTTATGATATGGACAACATAGGCGGCGGCCAAATAGCAACTCCAACTTATATCATTATCACCATCGATGAAGATGAAAACGGAGAAGTTCGCCCAAGCTTTATCACACGTTATGGGGTATTCAAAGAAGAAAATGCTGAAAAGACAAAAAAGGAACTGGCAAATATTCTAGATCTTGCAATAAACAGGTACAATGAATATAATGAAGATTATAATGCCTAAAAATTAATTGAACTTCCGATCATTATGCGATCTCAAAATAGACTTTTTCTGATTTCACTGTGTTCTCTAATATATCTTCAGCTTTTACGTAGAAAGAACATTCATCTCCATGTTTTGGATTACCTGGTAATTGGTCAACCATAAATTCGATAACATTGGTTTCTACATCGGTACCTGACTTTGTATATGGCGAGAAACAAATATTTTCAACACAAATGAAAAGGTCAACTTTTTCAACCTTATTGTCCGATTCGAGTACGATCATAAATTGTACAGGCTCGTCAGGTCCCGGCATCTCGGGTGAATGGTTAAGTTCTATGAAATTAATTGGATCATTTGTTGTATTGTTATCACCATTATTTCCCTCACCGTTCCCATTACCATTGTCATCACCATTATCGTCTTCAACATCATCATCCTTGTTATCCTCATCACCGATACAAAGAGTCATTGAAATGACTGTAAGAAAAAGAACAAATATTACCAGTAACTGTGTTAACTTCCAAGTATTTCGTTGCATACAACCTGCTCCCGAATATTGTTTAATATTAATGGTATTCCAGCTATTTTAAGTTAATGTTATTGTGCTGTTAGGCCTTCGGCCAAGCCTTCGGCAGACCACTACGATCATTTAATACCCAAGTCTGACACTTAGCTCCGCTAATACATTCGAATAAATGATTTGACAGGTAGCTCAAAACGGGGTGAAATCACCCCGACTTATCAAGAAAAACCATGGTTTTGACTCAAAATCAGGTTTGAAACCGGATTGAAATT
>JAEHCK010000265.1 GCA_020696345.1 Thermoplasmata archaeon
CGGCACCAGGCCTACCATACATGTGACCTGTAGCGATGCCAACTGAGTTTTGTCCGATACAAACATTCATAAACTGTTTTAACATTGATCTAATTTCTTTCTGTAAAAGTCCTTGATCTGCTTTCATCTCACCTTTGGCAGCGTCATCGAATTGTTTCTTTCGATCCAAACCACCAACGGAGTCAAGTCCAATGATCAAATCCTTTTCACCTGTTTCCCTGATCTGTGCCAGAATTGATCTGACCTCTGAAACAAATGGCGTATATGTGTAATAAACTTTATCAATATCCACACCCCATCGTTCACAAAAATCTTTAGTTATACCACCCTCTGTGTCGATGATTACGGCTTTTTTACCTTGTTTGATGGCCTCTCTCATACACAATACCATGAAACTTGATTTCATACTGTGTTCTGGTCCGACTATACCCACAAGGTTTCGACTTTGAATTCCTCGGTACAATGAACCTGATAGAATTCTGTTCAAGTCCATCGCCGGAGTCTTTATCCAGTAACGATCTGTGGCTATATCTGAGTCTGACATAACAGACGCATGTATACCTTTGACATTTTTATTTATGCCCGTTTGCAATTTTTCAAAAAAATCATTCATTTATCTCTCCTTAAAATGGAAAATCTATTTCTTCCACTTCCAGTTGTGGTGGCGGATATAATATTCCGATACCACCGTCACCTGTAATGTTAGCTCGTAAATTGTTCAGAGCACTCATTTGATCTACTCTATATGAAAACAGTAAAAGGTCAACACTCCTACCTCTCATGCCAACCATTGCCGATCTCTTTGTGAAAAGGAGAAGATGGTTGTGATGACTTAGGAAATATCTGCCCTTTTGCGGCGCCGTGACACCACCGCCCATTGCGATGTACTTTTTTAAAATTTCTTCTGCCAGCTGATCGATTTCATTATGTGTTTCACCTACGATCACAACCGTTTTAAAAGCATTGTTCATTAGGTATCGTGCGACACTACTCAATGTCCGCCTCGGTAAAGCGTGTGTGTATGTGTGAGTGGTTTCAGATAGTAATGATCCAACACGGCACAGGCCTCAGCATCATCCTTTACCCAGAGATTTACTGCTTCTTTTACAAAGGGGTGATTACAATTTAGGTCTTTTTCCCTATCACCCCCGTAGATTCCTATTACTGTTTTTTCTGGATATTCAATGTACCATGCCAATTCAAAGAATGTACCGATGATAGGTTTCTTCGAATCGTATGTGTTCATATTCGCTATCGCCATTGTCGATCTGGTAACATATGACTTATCTTTTGGAACCAGTAATTGTGTTCCTTTTATATTTTTGAACATTTCCGTATAACTGACCTTTTCTTTATCCATTTTCATAATTTCTTGATTGAAACTATTACTGCATGGATCAATAAAGTCTACACGTGGATCGCCACTGTATCGTGTTAAAATACGTTCACGCCATTTATGTGTTTCTGGTTTTCTGGCACTAATCTGTCCTATTAGATACACAAGTTCGTTCATACTCATTTTAAACCTCCAACAACTTCAATATTTTATCGAAAGATTTTACGTCACCATTAAGGTCTTCCTTTCTCTTTTCGTATGGTACTAAAATACGTCTGGTAAGTTCTCTTTCTGCTCCGTGTACTCCATCAACCCAGTTTGATATGTTCGTGTAATTAATGCCTGAAACCAAAATCAACTGGGCAGTCAATTCACTAATAAAATAGTTGAGATCGCCCTTTGTTTCAATTCGTTTTGCAGCCTCATTAATTATTAAATCTAACTTGTTTCTATCTACCTGTTCTGTGTACGGCATTACCTTACCTCCACCACTGAGTACCGACCCTTTTCTACGTAGTATGTAAAGTCAGCGTCAACGGATTCACCTATTTCCTCTCTATGGGAAATGATGAATATTTTATTATTTTCTTGTGACTGTTTGGTCTTGATAATATCCATCAACTTCGATATGCCTTTGTTGTCTACTGAACTATCGAGTATTTCATCCATGATTAACAGGTCGGGCCAGATGCCCGCTTGAATTCTGGCGATATCGAGTAAACCAAATTGAATAGCAAGATCAATACCTCGTCCCTCACCACCCGACAACGAACCCTAAGATGCTTTCGTGACGCCGGGACCCTTGATCTGAGCGTCCAACCATTTGTCAATCAC
>JAEHCK010000198.1 GCA_020696345.1 Thermoplasmata archaeon
CTAAAAGCGATTACTCAACCAGAGTTATATGGCACTTAGCGCACAGCCATACGGAAAATGCCACCGATGTATGACAGACCCCGCAGTATTCTCCCTTCATCATTATCTGAAACATAGAGTATTTAGTCGTGCCTCTTTTCGTACTGGGGAATATCATGGGATGACAAAGTTCGCAACCGTTCCAGACTGTATGTTTCCTGTGGGAAAAGATAACGTCCCAGGATCTTATTTTGATGGTAAAATCATCCTGATATTTGCCGTTATCAAAATCAGGAGTGCCATCAGGGAAATCAGGATACGTTACTTTCTTACCAAGATTATCATCTCCCTTTACTTCATCACCAGCTTTGAAACCATAGACAGCCCTGTGTGACCATCCATAGTACTTCCCGTTGGCAGCTTTACCAAAAGAATTTGGTGTCGGGTGTTCTCCCTTCTTACAATCTCCAGGGTTTTTACCGCCTTCGCCTTTGATCTCTAACCAATCTTGAAACCTAACACGGGTTTTACCAGTGCTGTATTTCGGTATGTTCTTAAAACTCCTGTCTTCTGGTTTGACATTAGTTCGTAATGCTTTCTTATTGCCGACTCGTGGAACCTCAAACTGCTCGGCGTATTCTTTGAATTTCGTCATTTGCTCCTGGATAATCGACCTTGCCATACCAAGATTCTCTCTGTTTTACGGCTTCATGAAATGAATCTAAACATGACTTCATGTATTTTGCTAAAATGAAATCCGGCGTGTTACTGTCATTTTCTATACAGTGTTTGTTAATCAGAAAACACAGTTCGGTTTCGAATTTTTCCATATTTAATCCCCTATCTTCAATATTGTTTTGAACATTCTACGGTAATTCTCGGCTTGAATCTTCCATGTCCACCCTTCTTCAACTGTCTTACGGGCGTTCTTTCCCATCTCAATCAGGTGGTCACGATTCTTGTCAAGATATTTCAATTTCTCTACATACGCTTTCAGGTTTTTCTCTACCAGAAAACCGTTCCAACCATCTACAATAAACTCAGGCATATTGCCAATTCTGTTCGAGATTATAGGTCTACCACATGCCGCGGCTTCAAGAGCACCATTAGGTGTGCCGTCTTCCTCAGATGCTACCATGAATAAATCCATGTTCTGATAAAATCGCCACATCTCTGTAAACGGTAGACGTTTTCTATAGTCATTGACATTATATGAACTCTGAACGCCTGCCATATTCATTGCCGGAATAATGTACTCGGCTTGACCCTTAGCAGCACATTGTTTGCCGACATGACCGGCAACCAGTGGTTCGTCTGTATGTAATGGGTCAACTGGTCGGAACAATTCCTCATCGACACCATTGGGTACATAAAAACATGCCTGATCTCTGTCTGCCATTTTTTCAAGTTCTTTTAAAAGTAACATACTGTTGGCATGTAACCACGGCGCTTTACGCATGGCACCGAGCAACATACCTCTCGGCCGATGGGCGGTGATACCTGTTATTCTCTTATTTCTTCCAATACGTCCCAAATTTGCTACATAACTGTGACCGTATGTTAAATAGATATCAAACCTGTTGGCATTGATATTACTTCTCTCTGGTCCAAGTAGACAAATGACTTCGACATGGAATTCATCAGATAGATATCGTTGTATATATCGTGACTTATTCCACCATGCCCAACCACATACATCAGCTATCAATAGAATCTTACCTTTCGGTTTATTCGTTTTGTAATATGGCTTGTCAAAGAATTTATTGTCAATGAAATTTACTACTGTATTGTCTATATTAACACCCATTGGTTTTTTACGTTTTTTCATAGTCAACTCTTTTGTAATTTCCTCGATCACTTTCTCAGCAGCGGCCTGTTTTGATAGTCTGCCTGTTTTTCGTTGTAGGTCTTGATCTCTACTTATACCTTTCTGGCTTTCATTCCATCGGTTGTAAGAGTTTTTATACTTCTCTGGCATGTCACGCCATGTGGACATGCCCGGTCTAATATTAAACGCTTGATAAGGTTCTTTTGGCACGTTTGCTATTCCGCCTCCTATTTTCATATCGTCTTTCTCTCTTGTCGCTTTACGCATCTTCTCTATGTCTTTCTTATACTTTCGTGACTTCATCATCATCCACTATGGGTGGTATACAGAATATTGTATTATCATTACAATAATACCCGCAATGTGGACACTGTTTACTTGACTCCTCTTTCCACCATTTTATCAGATTTCGTAACCACTTCATTTCCATGTAATCTCCGGCATAACAACATCTCTCAACGGGAATAACTCAGAAGCAGTAGGACCCGCCAGTTTTGTGATCACATATTCTATTTCCTCTGACATTGTACGTGTAGGTTCAAAACCAAGTTGTCTCAATTTCTCAGTATAAACCTTATAATGAAAACTCTCAGTCTTCTCGACCCTCGGGGTCGGAATTCTCTCCTGGGCTGTTTTAATACCATATTTAGTAGCAGCATTTGACACGATCAAAGCAATCTCACCTACGGAATTTGCAGTATCCAACTGGTTCCATGTTCTGTATGTTCCCTTTCTTGGCACATATTCAAGTGCCAACATCAGACATTGAATTGAATCATTGATCGCTATATAACCACGTTTCTGAGCACCTTCGCCATAGATTGTCATTGGTACACCGATAACTGCCTGTACAGTAAATCTATTAACAACTGTACCAAAACATTCATCCGAATCCAATCTGGTTGGTGAACCATATTTCTCAATCTCAGGTGTCCAGTTACCATAGACAACGCCCTGCATGATATCAGTAGCAGTTAGACCCCACCATCTGCAAGCACAATCAATATGATATGTTGAGGCGACCTTACTGGCATGATAGAAACTGCCCGGCCGTCTCGGAAATATTACCTCAGTCGCTAAGCGACCTTTATATTCAAGATTAAACGTGCCCTCTGGTATATCTGTTCCAGCTGAATGATCATACTCACCCATCGAACCAATCTGAATTAGATGAGAATCGGGTGCATGTTCTTTCATCCAGAATAGGACATTCAACGTACCTATAATATTATTATCTGTTGTCTCAACAGCGTGCATCTGGGATTTGAATGAGAAAGGCGCAGACGGTTGTTGCGCCAGGTTTATAACACCAGCAAGCTCGTTCTTTACAGCGTTTTCGAGATAGTACTCCAGCTCGCCAGGATTGTCAGAAATCGATATACTTAAAAAGTGAAAATTGTCTTCACCAAAAATTCTTTTAAATTTACTATGTCTAAATTCTCCACTTTCGATTTCAATTGCAGAGAATGAATCCATCTCTTTTACGTTCTCTCGTCTCTGGTAATCATCTATACCAATAACACGATACCCACCTTCTAACAGTCTCAACGTCAAGGCATGGCCAATATAGCCATCACAACCTAACACAATTACATCTTTCATTATACACAACCTCCGAATTTTTATTACTTATCCGTCACCATCATGTTTCGGTATACGGACTTTATGACTTGTACCATCATGTTTTGATTTCTTATAATCGTCCCAATACTGACTCCGATTGCCATCCCAATCACAAATATCAGTCTGAGAATTATACGTAAGTTTGAAACCCGGAGCTTTACCCATCGTCCAAACCTTTTTACAATTTTCGTCCCAACACAACGGACATTTTACTGACTTTGCCGACATCGGTGCCATCCACTCAAAAATCAATTCACATTCTGGGCATTCCCAATCATACAACGGCATAATTACTCCTTTGTTCTCGTATATCCATTCGCAGCATTCAACCCACGTACATCAGGTGGCGAACAAACAGACATTATCTTTTTTAACTTCTTAGCATTACATTTTTCACACCTCAGAGCCTTTTCTTCATCTTCACTAAAAATGATTTTCTCCATTCGGTGCTTGCATTTTTTGTTCATACATACATACTCATACAGTGCCATAATAACCTCTATTTATAAATTCCATGTGAGCGATTTGATCATATCAAATCCCAATGAGTAATAAGAATCACATTTAACAATACATTCCCAACGATCTTTTGAATTCTGTGTCGAAAGAAACCTACGTAATCCCTTAGTCTTGTATTTTGATACCCACTGAGTCATTGTTCCAACATCGTCAATACCACCTAAGTCAAAATGTAGATATAAATTATGTAGATCGTCAGCACCCATATAGACATACTTAATCGGACCGATTGGAATTATAACTCTCGCTGAACCAAACTGATTTGCTATATCAAAACTACCAGTGAAAAGGCCCTCGCTTCTTGTATTCCAGCCAAACATTTTCTTGGTTATTTTGCCAAGATTATCATGCATAGGTTCTGGAATATAACGTGGTCTTCGGTCTTTTCTGACCTTACGTTTTCCTATCTGGAAGTCGGCGCCTGGCTCTTTCAGTCCTCTAAACACAACTCTTTTGAATATGTTATTAGTGTCTATCGGTGAATCAAACAGACCAACCTCTTTTACCCACGGTTTACACTCTTTATTAATTGTATCTCGCCAAACTTTCATTTTCTCTAAACTGATCTTGTCCTCTGGCGCTGGATCCGCCAGAAAGTTCCTGCTGTCGCTGAATTTGGCTTCATCTATATATTCTTTAAATTTCATTTTGTAATCGACCCCCTCAAACTCACGATCTCTGCTCTCAATCTCATATGTTGTTTTGAGTTGATCATATGTCTCTTTAATGCCTTATCGACCATAGACTCCATATTATCAAGTTCTTTCTTACGGCGGGATATCGACACCATATTTGTCAGAATACCATTGAATGACTTATCAAATGTTGACTCGTCAAACTGAATACTTGATTCTTTCCAGGCCCATTTAAAATACTCTCTTAGTTTCATAATTCCCCCAAAAAATGATCTAACATCTTTATCAATATTTTTGAATCCGTACTCGGAAATGCTAAACATTTTCTGTTGCCAAAATGATACACGCCGCCGTCTTTATGTTGCCCGACCTGTTCACCCCACGAAAAAACCGGCGTACTCTGTAAATTACAAATTGTCGTCCAATAACTCAACGGACATACAACTGCCTTCGCCTTCGAAATTATCTGTACCATATATTTCCAGCTGTTTTCAAAGTAGTCAACCAAATCTAAAATTACATTCTCCCGGGCAAATCTCGTTCTCATATCACCAATGATAATATAATCAGAATAATTCTCTCTTAAATAATCTCTGACTATTCTCAACTGGGAACCCGTGGCGGCTCGGTCAGGTATGAACACCACTCTGTTCTCGAAATCTTCTATATTGATAGTGGTGGCGTTAATAGGTTCAAACTTCTTACTGTAAATGGACATGGGCGGGGTTGACTTGACATAGCTGAGATTATAAACCTCTATATCCCGTTTAGTACATTCTTCCCTATCGACTATGGTTTCTTTGATTGTCTTCAAGATCACCTGATAGTCTTTCTGAGTTATCGATTTATGTATATACCCGACCTGGCCCAATTCGTCACGGGACAAATCTTCAAATATAGGCAAAACAGCAGCCGATATATCACCATACAGAAACGCCCTGTTTGAATGAGTACTGACATACATCTTATCGTATTCCAATATCTCAGACAACCATTTAACATACGGTCTGAATGTTATAACCTCTTGCTCAAAAGAGCCAATATATGGTCCTGTTAGGAGGATCATATAAATCCCCCTATAACAGCGCACCGTTGGAAATGATTACGTTACCACTCCAGCGATCCAATTGTGATTTCTTTTCATCGAAAATTTCTTGATCGATAATGACTACCTCAGTATTTCTGAGTATGTCATCAAAGTTTTCCAAACAAAACACCTTTTCAAGTTTTGTCAGGTTGTTGAAATTTACTAATACCTTATTGTTCTTTTTAAAAAAAGTTATCACCTTACAACCGACAGCATTCTCTACATAATATTTCTTATTCGTACCTCGTAATATGTAGTTATATGTCTTAATGTTTTCTTC
>JAEHCK010000047.1 GCA_020696345.1 Thermoplasmata archaeon
AGTTATAATTAACGAAAATATTTATTATCTGATCAACTGTACATAATGTTGATATAAATGCGATTACCAAGTATATCGATCCCCGTTGAAAAACGGATCATCCTGCATATTATGGAATATTCGAAATATGAAACTCAATTCGAAGTGCCGTTTGCAATATCTCAAGAGGGGATCGCCCAAGCGATTGGGATACGTCGTGATAATATCCCACGAGCTATGAAAGAACTGAAGGTATCTGGGTTGGTCAACGAAAAGGTGGCGCGTGTTGCGGGAGTATATCGAAGACGTAAGGTCTATTTCTTAACTGAGCAGGGTTTCAAGTACATTCGCGGGCTTAAAGAAGAGGTGTTAGGCACCGAGATCTTAGTAAAATTGGATAATGGCCAGCTCACACCTGCACGAATCTCTGATATCAATACGCGGTATGGTCATGGTTCATCAAAACCACTTTCATTGATCGAGATAATTAACCATATCTCAGCCGATAATATATTGGATCTAACCGAACTACATAAACATCCTGAAACTGTTCCACTGGAAACCGTGTTAGGTCCAACTCCAGCTGTTGTACCAACAGAAATGTCAAAGTTCGTCCAAGATATTGACGATTCCCCCAAGCCGCGGTATTTTGTTGGTCGTGATAAGGAATTGTCAAGCCTCAAGAGCTGGCTTGAATCCGAAGACCATAAACTCATTGTGTTATACGGCATTCCCGGAATCGGAAAAACCACATTAGCAGGCAAGGTAATAAGGGAGTTTTCAGACAAAAATCACTTGTTCTGGTATCGATTCCATCGCTGGGATACCATGCGCAGCATATTATTGCCGTTTTCCGAGTTTTTAGCCAAAACTCGTAGGAAACGGTTGAAGTCATACCTCACTGGAAAGCATAATATCGATCTGAATGATATTTCACAGATCTTGGAAGATGAGCTTAATAATTCGCAGATGATATTGATATTTGATGATTTTCAGCGTGTTAAAGAGGATATTGCCGAGTTCTTTTCATTGTTCTTAGAGCTTTTGAGCCGCATCAAAGGTGTTGAAGTGCTGATCGTTGGACGACGGATACTGCCGTTCTATTCCCGCAGTGATGTCGTGGTGAAAAAACTCGTGGCTGAGCTGCGGCTTGACGGCCTGGATGAGACCAGCAGTAGAAAATTACTCAAGCTAAAGGATATAGATGACGAGATGTTCAAAAAGATCTATGAATTGACAAAAGGGCATCCGCTGTTTTTAGAGCTCATAAGTTCGGTGAAGGATCTAACCGATAAAAAGGATATCAAAAGGTACATTTACGAAGAGATCTTTTCCAATCTACAAGAGCGCGAGAAGATCTTAATGAACATATTATCGGTCTTCAGATATCCCGTGACATCAAGTGCGGTATTTATCGAAGATGATATGGATATCGAAGTTCTCGATGGGTTGGTGGAGCGCAATCTGGTTCAGGAGATCGCTTATGATATCTATGATATCCACGATCTGGTACGCGAATTTTTCTATATACGATTGCCCCCCAACATTAGAAAAAGGTATCATCTTGAGGCGTCTGAATATTATATCGAGGATGGTAGTACCATGGCTAGTATTGAAGCACAATACCACTTTATTAAAGCCAATAACTACGAGAAGGCGGCCTCGCTGGCGGTCGCAAACGGTGAGGAGATCATTAATAAAGGCCTTTTGGAAGAGTTCATGAATATATTAGAGGAATTTCCCATTAAAAGAACACCCGAGCCGTATTGGTCCGATCTAATGCTCCTGAAAGCCGAGGTATTAACCATAACCGGTGATCTTGAAACAGCCTTAGAATATTATAATCAAGCATTATTACTGAGTAGAAAGATGAAAAATTCGCTCGTAAACGCCAAAGCTTTGCGCAAGATCGGATATATATATAGAACACAAAGTGATCTGAACAAGGCCGAGAAGAATTTCAATGAATCCCTTGCGATCTCGAAACAGATCGATGACCGCCAGGGGATCGCCGATACATACCGTTCCTTGGGCGAGATCTATGGAATTAAGGGAGACTTTGAAAAAGCGATCGATTTCTTGTTAAAGAGCCTGAAATTCGCCCAGAGTGCGGAGGATGACCAGGTTCTAGCCAAGGCGTATGTGGACCTGGGCACGGTCTATGGCAACATGGGTAAACATGATAAGGCGATCGAGTACCATGAAAAGTGTATAAGTGTTCTCGAAAAAACCGATGACCTGTATTCAATGGCGAAGGTCATGAACAATCTTGGTGTGGTATACCAGGACAAACGTGAATATAATAAAGCGCTGAAATATTTTGAGGATTGCATCAGGCTTTCAAGAAACACCGGAGATATTCGCCAGATGGGTTATGGCCTTACAAATGCAAGCGAGATATATATCATCAACTCGGACTTTAACCATGCAAAAGAGTATTTGGACGAGTCTATAAAGATATTCAATAAGATCGGCGATAGGTTCAAACTTGCTTCAGCATTTTGTAATTATGGAGTGATCTACTCCAAACAGAAGGACTGGGAAAAGGCCGTAGATAGCTTTTCAAAAGGAATTTCAATTTTGGAAAAGCTTCATCATTCGTACTATCTAGCCAAAAAATATTTCGATTTTGGAAAGGTTTTCGAATTAAAAAGCGATAAGACCAACGCAAAAAAATATTATACAAAGGCAAAAGAGATCTTTAAGCGATTGGGGATCAAATACGAAAAAGATAAGTTGGCTATGTAAAATAGGGGTCAGTGTTGATTTGTTATTATTGATATATGATCGGGCTCTGATATGTTTTAGCTGATATAGGCTCGGGGTTAATATCGTCCGAGCCTAAACCAACGAAATATAAGCAGAGCCTGCTAAGTGGATATTCAACAGAACCTAACGAAGTGGAGCCCAAGCCCGAATATAATGGAGTGATATCTTAGATCTACATGAATTCTGCTCCTGCAAGCCAGATCCTTGGGACCTGCCATCAACTCTTCAGGCTCTCGACTCTTTAGACTCTCGACATATCTTCACTAACATATCCATTTCACTCCCCTCTCCAAACGATTCTATTTGTTAAATGATCGTAGTGGTCTGCCGAAGGCCACGGCCCCTACATTTTGCATGGATTGTAATATCAGTAAAAATTAATCTAAAATATATAATTAAAAAAAAGAAAAAAGGAATTGTGTATTTCTACACAATCCTTAACAAGATGATCTTTTTTTTGTATCTACCAGTTCAATTGTGCACCGCATGCTGGACATGCTGGTGAGCCCACCTGTAGTTGTCCTCCGCACTGTGGACAGTTCACAAAACCCGGTGCTGCCGCTCCCTCTGCTGGTGGTGGTGCTTCTGCTGGCGGCGGTGCTGCCGGTGGTACGCCCTCCTCTACTGGCGGTGGTATGCCCTCTGCTGGTGGCGGTGCTGCCGGTGGTACGCCTTCAGCCGGTGGTTGTTCGGGTGGCATACCTTCGGGTGGCATACCTTCGGGTGCCATTCCTTCAGGTGCCGGTGGTTGCTCCGGTGGCATACCCTCGGGTGGCATCATTCCTTCTGGTGCCGGTGGTTGTTCCGGTGGCATATCCTCGGGTGGCATCATTCCTTCTGGTGCCGGTGGTTGCTCCGGTGGCATACCCTCGGGTGGCATCATTCCTTCTGGCGCCGGTGGTTGTTCGGGTGGCATACCCTCGGGCGGTGGCATGGGCGCCGGTGCGCCGCAGGCCGGACAGGTTGGTGACCCTGGCGGGATCATACCGCCGCAGGTCGTACATGCTGCCTCTGCTGGTGGTAGTTGTTCTGGCGGTGGCATCGGCGCTGCCGAGCCGCAAGCCGGGCAGGTCGGTGACCCTGCGGGTATCATTTGCCCGCAAGTCGGACACTGTAATTCGGCTGGTGGTGCCTCGCCTTCTGGCGGTGGCACTTGGCCCTCGGTTGGTGGCGCTGCTGCCGCTGCTTTCTTTTTCTTCATCATCATCATTAACATTAATAATACAACCACAACGATCACTATGATAATTACCAGAATATCGTAAGCGAACAAGCCCATAGACATCGCCATTTTATCATCATCTTCATCGCCGTCGCCAGTATCAGGTTTAGCCTTGATGGTTATAGTCGCTGTTAACGGGGCGCTATCCTCCTCTCCATCGGTTGCATAAACTGTTATGGTCCATGTGCCCGCTGTTGAGTTGACACCAAGTTTTTCCGGGATCGTGAAATCTATACTGAAGTCGCCAGCACTGACCGTAACTTCTTCTGACATCAATTCATCGGCTGCGTTGGTAATGGTAATTACAACCTTCAGCGTGCTTCCGGTTGGTAGGCCGTCATCGCTGGCGTTACCTTCAATGGTTATTATTTCCTTCATATCAACTGTCAGGTCAGCCATGATAAATGTTAGCGTGGGTGGTTCATTCTCATCTGGAGGAATAACATTTTGTACATTCCATTTCAATACAACGTAATCCTTCTCTGTACCCGCATCGCCCACTGTGATGTTTACTCCGATTAAGGTATCCTTAGTAACATCTGGTGGTGTAAATGTTACATTCCATTTATTGTCGCTCAATTTGGTGACGGTGAATGTACCTGTGTCATTCAGATTTGTCGCAGTAAGTGTCAAAGTATCTCCGTCTATATCTTCGGCCTCGATGGTAATGTTCACCGGTAGTGCATTATCATTAATGTCGCCCATGTCCTTCTCTTTGGTGTCCAGTGGTAATAATCCACCCACTAATTTGATGGTTGGTGGGTCGTTTGTATTTGCAATGGTTATGTTTGCTACAAGATAGGCTACCTTATTTTCACTGTCCTTGACCGAGAAGTTGACGATCATATAACCAACATCGTCGTTGTCCGGCATGAACAAGAACAAGCCGCCAGCAATCGATGTCGAGTTGTCATAAGCATCAAAGGCCGATGTGCCCCATTTATAGAGCATCGCGGGCATGCTCGGATAGCCGGTGATGTTGATCTTCTCATCGGTGTACGATGCGGTTTTTGCATTTTCCGGATATGTTTCTATCTCAAAGCTATAGGTCAACGTTTCATCGGAATCGTCATCGATCGCAAAGAATGATAGGTTATATTCCTCGTCCTCGGTGGCTTCCAGGTCCAGGGGTATTTCCGTTATGAAATCGGCTGCATAATGTAGGGAAGGAAGGTCATTAACGTTGGTGACCATGACCTCCATTTTTGCAGAATCGTTTGCACCAGCATCATCCTCGACCGTGATATTGATAAATATGGAGGCTACTTCATCAGAGATGTATGCCTCGAGATCTCCAAGTATAAGCGAAAAGTTTGCGGTATTATTGATCTCATCAACGATGGGGACCACATCTGCTATTTTATATTCATCTCCATCATCGTCTTCATAGAAGAGATATGCATCATATGTAAATTCATCACCCGGGTCGGGATCGGTTACTTTGACCGATACGTTATATTCTATATCTTCCGTCACCGTAATAAAATCGGGTAATGGCGGTCCCGGATTTAGCCAGGACAGTACGGGCCCATCGTTCGCAGGAGAAATCGTAACCGTTCCTTGTTTCTCAGCCATTTCTCCTAATGAATCCCATGCACTAACATTTATATCAACTGCTGCAGTGTTAAATCCATCAGCTAATGTCTTAAACGAAAGAACGTTACCACTTTTCTGGATGGTGAAATTCTCAAACGTTTTTAGAGCAGTTCCATCGTACCAATCGCCATTATGCCAGAATTTGTATGTTAATGAATCTGCTGCGGTATTATTATATTTGCCGTGGGTGACATCAGCATCAGTGAATAATGGTGCAAGATCAAGGTTATATGGGGTGGTGTTATTTCCATCTTCAGTTAAAGCTACTAGAAGCGTTCCAGCCACAGGTGCGGGTTCGCGGTTTGCCTTGGCAATTTTTATTATCAAAGTTTCGGTGTTGTTATATAATCTGTTCTCTGTTGGTGATGTGCCGTTATCTGAGGCGTTAAATGTTACAGTCCAATTTCCAGCTTCAAAATCTAAAGCAAAAATGTGTTCATAAATACCTTCTTTGCGTGTGGCATTATATCCTAAGTATATACTTAAAGTTTCGTTATATATCATTGCTTCTGTTGTGGTAGTATCTTCAAAAGGATACCCGCTAAGATCTACCGTAACGGTATCAATATGCGTACCGTTTTCTTCGCCACTTGAAGTGTTGACTTCGTCATCATCCGTTACCGTAATATTAAGAGTTATACTTTCATTATTCAAATAGATCGTTGCAGGATTATTGTTTATTGTAACATCAGGTGTACATTCGTTCGAAGAATTGTTTATCTCTGTGCCCGGTCGCGCACCGCGTGCACTACCCGGCACATAACCATCATCTGCACTTATGGTCAATGTGCTCAAGATGATCCCGCTGGTTATCATCACTAACCCTATTATAATTGCAGTAATTTTCTTAAAATTAGCTGTTCTATCACTCTGGCTCAATAAATTTTTCTTTAACCTATCTGATTCCATCAAAATCCTCCTTCTGCTCTTTCTCATCATTCTCATCCAGTCTTTTATTTTAAAAGAACATTCTGAGTTTAACAGGGTTACGACTTTATCATTTATAAATATTTTGGAATAATTTATATACTACTTATTTCACCCATGTATGAAGGTTCTTTTAAAATAATCCAAAAATTATTAATCAATTAAGAATTAATCATGAATGCTTATATTCATCTTGATCCTGTTAGATGATGACAAGAGGGTCAGCTGATCTTATATCTATATCGATGATGACCTCTATGAGTGCTGATAACGGGTGAAAGATTAAGGTCGTATATTGATCAATATCTAATACTTTTATGAATCATTAATACCTACTCTTGTATATATATTTAAAAATAAATAGTTTAAACTATATATTTCTAATATATAATAGAGATATATTATAGGATTGCACTTTTGCGTTTTGATCGGATAGTCGACTGGTCAATTAGTCGGCTGGTCAGCTAGTCGGCTGGTCAGGTAGTCACCTGATCGACTGACAGACCAGCAGACCGATTGACCGGTAGACTAATGGACTGGTAGATTATGGGTTGTGGATAAGAATTGAAGAATGAAAAATGATGAATAAACCCCAAAACAAAAATCCTGCTGACTTATCCCCGACCCTATTAGTTATCAGTTTCTAGTGTGATTATATTAAACTGGCAACTAGTAACTAGCATCTAGCAACTGTTCCTGACCCCTGAATTGTGACCCCTTACCCCTGAATCTGCTATTCAACCAACTAGCTTACTCTATCCTATTTATTTGAAAACGCAAAACTTCAATTATAGGATATAAGTGTAGCACAACACATGCAAAGACCGTTAAAGGTGCTGAATGAGGTTAATATTTAAACGTTCCTGTTCCCGGAACATACTATTTATAGGTTACTGTCGAGCCTCGGCTATTATCGCTCTCTTTTTCACATAACACTCTTATGCCTAGCTACCGTCTTTGCAACTTATACATTTTCAATTTAATAATATTTATATAATATAATTCATCATGGTTATTAATAACTATTGAATGAAGGAGGACAGAACTATGAAAAAATATATCCGAAAGGATGATGAAGCGGTGTCTCCAGTTATCGCTGTTATCTTAATGGTGGCGATCACTGTAGTGTTATCTGGTGTGTTATGGGCCATGTTATCCAACTTAGGCGCAAAAGATACCGGTGCTGAAGTCAAAATTACCACACGTAGCACCGGAAAGGGATCTACAGGCTGGCTGATCTCCATAGTCAGTGTCAGCGGTGATCTCAAACTTGATGACGCAAAATTCCGCTTCATAGATGGCAGCAACATTCAAATATGGCAAAAAACCATAAGTGACGCAAGCCCAAAATCAATTTCCAGTAGTAATTCTACGGTCTATGCAATTCCATCTACTGCTGCAGCTGTACGCGATAATTCAACCGGGATTACCATCGTAGATGATTCCGATCCCAAGAACTATGAACTTGCATACATAGTATACATTGATTCCAATAGTGATGGCAAAGTGTCTGAAGGGGATGGCATTTGGGTCTACAAAGATTATAACACAGACGGCACTATTGATTATTCCGGCTTACACACACTTGAAATAAAAACCGCAAATGGTAAATTGGCAGGTCGCCAGAGTTTATGATCTTTTAAAGGGGTTAACAAACCTTCTTTCTTTATTTAATATGCTAAATCAACTATTCGGTGATATTTTACAACAGATGCAGAAATTGTTTAAGTTGCTCGAAATAACGGGGTATATAAAGCTTTCTGTTTTATAACTCTTGTATTTAAACTTTCCTATAACCTCATTGTTTGAAAAAACGCTCACAAACACCGCACTCAACTATATGGCTATATTTATCTAATAGAAAATATTACAATAAAATAACATTTATATACCAAGATTTTAATAAACAATATTATCAATAAAATATAGGAGGACAAAACTATGAAAAGATTTATCCGGAAGGATGATGAAGCGGTTTCTCCAGTTATCGCCGTTATCTTAATGGTGGCGATCACTGTGGTGTTAGCAGGTGTGTTATGGGCCATGTTGGCCAACATTGGTCCAAGTGATACCGGATCAGAAGTAAAAATAACCACACGAAGCACAGAAAAAGGAAACACTGGCTGGCTGATCACTATCGATAGTATCAGCGGCACTCTTAAACTGGAAGATGCAAAATTCCGGTTTGTAGATTCTAGCAAAATTCAAAAATGGATGAAAACAACAAGTGAAGCAAGTTTAGATACAGTCATCAGCGGCGAGTCGATGGTCTACGCAGTTCCATCAGGCACAGCACGAGTACGCGATAATTCAACAGGAAACCCTATAATAGCTGACTCTGAGCCCAAGAACTATGAACTTACATATATGGTATACATCGATTCAAACAACGACGAAAAGGTTTCCGAGGGCGATGCTCTCTGGATCTACAAAGATTACAACTCGGACGGCACTTCCGATTTTACTGGATCATACACATTTGAGATAAAAACCGCAAATAATGAACTGGCTGCTAGCCAAGGTTTATAAACTTAAAGAGGGTTTAATACACCTTCTTTTTTTTTTTTCAAATTTTCTACGCATTTCAAGTGCGAGCTTGTGTGCTATCCGTATGGGCTCGGGTATTCTAGTTTTACATACCTTTTTTGCGATATTAATAGAGGTTTCAAAAGTCAGATTATTACCCGGTGACACGTACACACGGTTCTTTTTTACTGACCCGGGTTTAAAGCCATACCCGATTCGACGGCCGTTCAATAATACTTCCAACACCATATCGGACCCATCAACAGGCAGCCCAAGATCACCGCATAATAATTTCTTGGCTATACCCATAGTTGGTATCTGTAATATTATGCCTGCATGTGCGGCAAGCCCGAGAGTGCGCGGGTGGAGCACGCCGTTACCGTCCAGAATGAGTATATCGGGTGGCTCGGAAAGTTTTTCGAATAATTTGATCAGTATGGGTATTTCATGATAACTCAGATAAGTGGGTATATAAGGAAAACGGATTTTTGTTTTTACACACTTTGTTTCCAAAATTTCCAATGTATTAAGTTCCATAACTACTATCGCACCGAACCCCTGTTCATAAGAATATGATGCATCCATGCCGGCGATGGTACGAACCTTATCAAAAGGGATCATATCCTTTAAGGTCACCATGGTTTTTAACTCATCTTGCTCGGCTCGTAATCGTTCAAGAGGCGCTGGCTCGGGTAAAATAAAATCTTGAAATAGTATCTCCTCAAAATTAATTATTTTGTCATCTGTAATCTCTACGCCTTCGGAGTTCAAGAGTTCGATCTTTTTCCTGACGCCTTCGGCCGCGCCAAAACCACCAAGACCGCCCCCGCTATACACCACTCGATGGCACGGCACGATTATTGGTCGCGGGTTCACATGTTCGATCATGCCAACCGCACGGGACGCACGAACATCTCCAAGTGCTTTTGCGATGGCGCCATAAGTGGTTACACATCCCTTCGGTACCTGCGCCGTAAGGTCCCAGACAAGTTGATAGATGTCAAGTTCCATGTTTTGCAGATATTTTGATTTTCTTGGGGCTGGCTTTGCTGCGACCATGATCAACCACTTTTAAATTGGGAATAATGTTCATGATTATTAGGATGTTGTATATTTCAATTAACTACTGGGATGTTCTATTTTGTGATTAATTATCAAGATGTCTGATTTATTATCGTTAATTCATTTGTACATCCTAACATCACATAGCCATATCGAACATCCCGAAATCTCAACGACATTTAGAACATCCTGACATCTCTTCGACATGTACAACATTTGTATTGCCAACGATATTTTCCACTACCACAAAATTTATAACCTCAAAACAAATTAATAAATTTGATAAAATGGACACCACAAAACCCTCTGTGCCAACACAAGCTGAAAAAGAGCGCTTCTTAAAAAAGATTAAGGAGTGGCATGCACTTGGGTTCGACACCGGTGAGCTTGAAGGGCTGCTCGAAAATGATTTTAATGAATTCTTACGCAGGCGTCACCAGGTTTTGAAAGAACAGGTCAAGCTCGAAGGAGCTTCAACTCAAATACAACCATTATTTACCCCCCCCGAAGAGCCGGAAGTGCACAAAAAACCCAATGAGACCGAAGAGCCTGAGGAAGATGTTGGCACAGATGATGAGCCTGTGGTAGAACCGGCACCGGAAAAGTTGGTGGCTCCAACCGATAGTACCCCTGCCAAAGAAAAAGATGTCCCGGATGATGGGCTTCTCCTCATAGGTGAACCTATCCCGCCCGAAGAGACCGAACAACTGGAAAGTGCGGAAGAATCCGTGATCGTCGTGGGTAAGGTCCGACGTGAGCAGAAGGTGAAAGTACATAGAACAAGAGAAATAGAGATAATAAAGGGCGTCCCTGAAGAGCTTGATTATGAGGGTGATGTTGACATCGACGTTGAAGCCGAAGTCGAGGTCGATGAGGAAGAAGAATTAGAACCAAAGGTCGAGGAAGAGGTTGATCTCATCGAAGAGGACATTTTTGAAAATGAGGAGGGGGGGGAGGAAGAAGAGGTCGGCGATGAAGATGAGTATGATGATGAGGGTGCGCTTCGTAGACGCAAAGGTAGAAGTAAAAGTTTAAAAAGGCCTGGTAAAGCTGAGCCGGGCGTGAGTGCAGGAGGGAAGATAGGGGCTGTTGTGGTCATAATTATCATTGTTCTTGCAGCTTATTATTTCTACTGGATCGATCCGACCATAACAGATGATGAAGAAAATATCTTGGCGGACTTTGACATTATGCCGAGTTTGGAAAACTATTCGCCGGGTTCGATCATTACCCTGGATGCATCGACCTCAGAAGGAACAAAATTGAACTACGAATGGGACATCGACGATGGTTTTATAGTTACCGAGGGCAGTCTGCAAAGCAAAATCATTATAGGGTATTTTACCGCAACCGAAAAAATACAAAAAACCAAATCTATAAGATTAAAAATAAGTAAAGGCGACCTTGAAAATACTATAACGAAGGATGTTTCAATAGAACCCAAGGGTTTTACGATCGCCGAAGAAAAGGTTGGTGATCAGGGGAAGTTTCAAGTAGATGGTACTTTGACTATGACCAACCCCGATGGTATCATGACCCTTGAAATCGATGATGACGATTTTGAGGGAAGTTATAAAGTTGAATCGATTAATATAAAATTCAAGACAAAAGGATCCGATCTTATGAGTTTAGAGCTCGATATTCCACAAGATAATTCTGAACTTGACGGTTTCAGACAAGCCCACTCTGTTTATGAACGTTCTATTATACAAAATCTGGATCTGTCTGGCACAGTATCTGGTACAGCTACCATCGTGAGAAACCCATATAACCCAGTGATCAACAATGAAAATATCCCTGTTCATGCTGATGTAGATGGAACAATGAAAACAACGGACAATTCGAACGCCGATCTAAAGACACATAACATACTCTCTGGCCGAGCAACTAATGACATGGACCTTACTATCACACCTAAGTATCAAGATTATTCCTTGGGAGATTACCCCATCGCTTCAAAAGATACTGTCGAATCTTACCCGGACCTGCGTAATAATCCCATGAACATACGCTTAACAGACCTATCAAATGATCTTCTTGAACTGGGCGATTGGAAGCACCTACCTATTGGGGATACTATCTTTCTTTTGCAGGCAGAAAAGATCGAGTATATATATGAGCGTCCAGCCATCAAGGTCAATTTAACTATTGATGATACCACAATGGATGTTTTAAATTTACAGAAATTCTTCCTGTCGTTCTGGATAGCCGAAGATATCTCACAACCCGTTAAAACACATTTGTACTCGATCCATCTTAATGAAGATGGTAACAAAACCACCCTTAACCATATCTCAAAGATGACGAGTTTTTCATCTGGTGATGAGTTGATCTCCGGCAGCGATTGCCTAACTTCCACCACGGACGGCCATTTCTTCAATCGGATGCCTGGGTATAATTATACTTCTAGTAACGATTGGGATTATCTGCCGCCCACGGGTAAATCAAAAGTGCATCCAAATTCCGAGACCAGTTTTGATGGGTTCACCCAAGAGGAGGCAATGAATAAGATCAAATTATTGCAGGAGTTCGTAGATTATAAGAATAACCATCCAAATTGTTATGTGGTATCTGGTTATTGCTCGGCATCGGGTGAGCCCCATGTAGGAATAAGCCAAGGCACTTTAGTGTGGAACCTCACATTTGGCACAAAGGATTCTACGGACGGATTGAATGTTATTATTCCGAAAATGGGTAATGTTACTGTTGAACAGGTCAAGATCGATGCACCGCCCAATTCAACCTCTGATTTTGACCCGCTGCTCAGTTTTGGCGGTTCGGAAGATGTATTGTTGAATTGGTCAGGTACAATATTTCATAATATAATTTTCGAGGATTCTAGAATAGATTTTGACAATATTAAGTATGGAATAGAGACCAATTTGCAATATCCAAATGTTGATATCACCTCGATCATGTTCATTGAGCATTCAAAATATGCATTTTATATATCATATAACCAACAACTAACCGATGGGCAGCGGATCGTGAGTGTTGCATTGGATGCTGAGACAGGTCAATTTCTGTTTTACTGGGACCATGAAGATAATGGATTAAGTATTTTTTAATTTCATATCATCATCCGACCACTACGATTCGACCACTATGATTATTTAATAAATCGAATGTAACGGTCGGTGAAAGCATTCTCTAAACTCCAAAACACCCTAAACCAATCAATTTCTCTTTCTATCGAGATAATTATGTATCAAGATAACGCAATGGTCAGTATGCAATACTTTTGGACCTAAAGATAACTTTAGCGGCGAATGTTTATCGATCGTATGCTCTTCTTCTGAAGAAAAGTTCTTGTCATCGCTTAGTATGAATGTGACCTCGTCATCACCTGTAAGTATCTCGTGACCGCGGTGGATATCTGCCCACGCCTCGTGAAGGCAGATCATTGTGGAACGCCCCGAATAATGCTCGAGAACTTCGTTGAAGCAGTTATCGGATATGAATATACCCGGTGATGAGGTGATCTCACCAGTTAGTGTGTTTGATTTGCATTTAGAATCTTTTTGACCATCATTACGATCTTTATCTATGAAAAAAAGGTCTTTGGTTTTCATTGCAGAATATTTCACCAGGGCGTTACGGATCAGAGCGCCAGTACTTCTTTCGTCCGGGTTAAGATATTTCAGTTCATTTCCAAGAAACCGTATGGTCTTTGGCGGGTCACCGGGGCCAAGCATAACAATAGCTACTTCCACATCACGGCGAATGTCATGGGATAAACAGAATGCCGAGGTGATGCATCTGATCAATAGATCCATTCGCCCGCCCGAGCCTGGCAGATCGTTCAATGATAGGCCGGGTGCGGTTATGGCACGATGGCCCAATATGATGAAATTTCGCATATTTATCAATTCGTTAAATATAGGATGTTTTCTTAATTTATGGAATGTGGAATATAGTGATCAATTATTAAAATGTTCTACATATTGATTTATTATTAGGATGTTCTACATTTCGATTTATTATTGGGATGTCATGAAGTTAGGTCATTGGTTATAGGTCATAGGTAATAGGTTTTCAATTTACATCGCTAGATGCCTATAACCTATTTCCTACCACCTATTACCTTTATCTAGCATCCTGTTATCTCAGCGTTAGATAGAACCTCCTGTCATATCAGCGACATGTAGAACATCCTGACATCTCAGCGATATATTATGCGTCCCGATATCCCAACGACATATACCACGTCCAGAAATCACAGCGATATATACCACTTATTATCAACCCTCATTCCACTATCCTCTTTCCGCTATTCTTTTTGTCTACAAACTATGTCAACAAAAACTAATTTATCCTCATACCTAAATTAACAAGTCATAATCCACAATTCACAATTTACTTATCCCAACCTAAATTGGTAAAAGAACGGTTTTACATTATTCTCAAATATTCGCTATTATCGCAACCACCATCAAGTAATGATGGAATTCTATTAGTTTTAAGAATTTTTAGGATCCGTTTGATCTAAGATTGGTCCTGTATTGAACAATAAAGTTATTAAGGTCTTAGCCAATGTAGAGATCCAAAGCTGTGGGTGGTCAATTTTGAAAATGTACAATTGTCTAAAAACAATTAGAATATATCTAATTACAATATTATTTTTATTATTATTATTCTTTCAGATCGATCAATATCTTATTGGTGAAATGGAAGAAACCAGTTTAGAAATTAACCCAGATAATTATATAATAATTGATAACCGTTCTAATATTCCAGGCCAATATTCTTACAAAAACACACGAAGCGAACCGGATCTTATCCTTCAAAAGGGGTATATTACCGATGATTTTGTTAATGATTCAAAGATTAATTTTTCAGATAATTTGGTAATAGATAGGGAATTACTTGAGGTTCGATTGCAAAGGACAGATACTTTTTTAAATACCTATGGCGGCTTTGAACGCGATGAGGGTTTTTGTGTAGAACCAACTTCTGACGGTGGATTCATACTCATAGGATATACCGAGTCAAATGGTTCGGGTGAGGAAGATATTTGGTTAATTAAAACAAATTCTTTTGGAAAAATAGAGTGGAACAAAACATATGGCGGATCAGAGGATGAGACAGGTTACTCAGTGAAACAAACAACTGACGGCGGATATGTTCTTGTCGGGAATACAGAATCATACGGTGCGGGTTTATTTGATGCCTGGATCATAAAAACAGACACCTTCGGCACCATGGAATGGAACAGGACCTTTGGTACAAAAGACCGTGACTGGGGTCGAGACGTGATACAGACCCTTGACGGAGGTTATATAATAACAGGAAAGACAGGTGTTGTTGGTAATATTTTCACGGATGTTTGGCTTGTTAAGGTCGATAAGGACGGCAATGAAGAATGGAAAACAAACTACGGTGGTGATCGAGCTGAGTGGGGTGAATCGGTAGAGCAGACCTCTGATAAGGGATATATTATTGTGGGTACAAAATTTGTGACCCCTTGGCAGGAAGATATTTATTTAATAAAAACCGATGAATACGGAGTTCTACAATGGGAAAATACTTTTGGTGGTAATGACCGGGATTTTGGAAGTTGTGTACGCCAGACCCCGGATAGTGGTTATATTTTAATTGGAAGGACAGGTTCGTATGGTCCCGGAGTACCAAATTTATGGTTGATCAAAACTGATAGTTCAGGTTATGAGCAGTGGAATAGGACATTTGGCGGTGATCAATGGGATTGGGGCACATATGTTGACCTTACCACTGATAGTGGGTATATTCTCGGCGGATTCACAGAATCCTTTGGTGCCGGAGACTATGATGCATGGCTAATAAAGACCGATAGCTATGGTGTAGAGCAATGGAGCAAAACTTATGGCGGTGAGTATTATGAAGATCTATATTGGGTTCAACAAACTGCCAATGGAGGATATATTTTCATTGGTGACACAACTTCATATAGTATAGGTCGAGACGATGTATGGTTAGTGAAAACCGATGAGTTGGGTAATGCTACCAAAGATTTTGGTATTTTAAGTTCAATTAATTTGCTCGAAGATTTGAATGTATCATCTATTGATCTCTTTTATTGCTCGGCATCAATACCTTTGGGTACAAATATACAAGTTCAATTCTCTCAAGACGGTTATAAATGGTTATCATCATCTGGTATAATCAATGGTTCAGAGCAATTAAAAAATGGATCAAATTCAATTCAACTATCACTACTTGGTTGGAACGGTTCAAAGTTCTACTACAATATGACCTTTTCATCTGAAAATCTGAGTATATCTTCTTTACAAAATATCAAATTATCATTTACCAGAAAGATCTCACCCGAAGAACTCGACACAGATAATGACGATTTACCAGACCTTGAGGATACTGATGACGATAATGACGGTTATTTAGATGATTGGGAAAGATATCTAAACACCAGTGAGACTGACCCGAACGATAGACCTATTGATACCGATTCAGATGGCAAACCCAACGGTAATCATAATAATACACAGGTTTGGATGGATTTCGATGATGATAATGACGGTTATTCCGATAAAAAAGAATTAGATTCGGAAACTGACCCCACAGACCCTGAGGATCATCCAAAAAAAGATAATGATAATGAATATGATGGAGAAGTGAATTATACTCTATATCTTGTTTTGGTTCTTATCGTGGTATTAATTCTAATAATTTCGTTCGTAATATCAAATTTAACGTCGAAGAAATAATAATGATAATAATAATAAGAATTTTTTTTCTATCATCCCAACATCTTATTATCTCAGCGACATATACAACAGCTATTAGATTATAATTAAAAATACGGCAAAAAGAAATCGACCTTACGTCATTCCATCAGCAAATTTAAGCTGCTGCATCAACTTCTTGCGTATTTTTCGATTGCTTGAGAACCCCTTTATCGCCTTACGCGACATGTTGTAATATTTTAGCAATTCCTTTACGTCTTTAACCTCATACCCCGCACCGCGGGAGATACGCTGAACCCGGGATGTTTTGATCTGTTGCGGGTTATTCATCTCTGTTTCAGTCATGGAATCCATGATTATTCTGAACTTCTTTAATTTTAGCTCGGTATCTTTTAGATTGGTTTTTTCCATTTTATTAGCGCCGGGCATATTCATCGGTAGAAGATTCATGACCTTTTGCAGTGGACCCATGCTGGATAGCATCTTCATCTGCTCGTACATGTCATGTAGCGTAAATTTCCCCGTCATCATTTTTCTGGCGGTTTCCTCAACATTGTCTGTATCGGCAACGTCCTGGACCTTTTCGAGTAATGTCTGAAGATCGCCCATGCCTAATAACCGCGATATGAACCTGGATGGGTCAAAGTGCTCAAGATCTTCCAGGTGTTCACCAGTGCCCACAAAGACTATTGGGGCCTTAGTTTCGGAAACCGCACTTAATGCACCACCGCCCTTTGCCGAACCGTCGAGTTTTGTCAAAACCACCCCGGTAATGCCTACCGCTTTATGAAATGCCTTGGCCTGTGGTCCCGCTTGCTGGCCAATTGTTGCATCTATGACCAGTAACTTTTCATCTGCCTTGGTGACTTGAGATATCCTTTTGATCTCGGTGATCAGGTCTTTTTCAAGAGCGTGTCGGCCAGAAGTGTCTACAATAATCACATCGAGATTCTTCAATTTTTTCATGCCTGCCGAAACGACCCTTACCGCATTCTTCGCCTTTGGCTCACCATAGAACGGAACATTGATCTTTTTTGCCAATTGTGATAGTTGGTCATATGCCGCTGGTCGGTGTGTGTCGCCGGCAATTAAACCTGTGGTTAACCCGCGTTTGTGAAAGAATTTCGCCAATTTACCACATGTTGTGGTTTTGCCGTTCCCATACAACCCCGCCAACATGATCACATGTTTTTTCAACGAGATCTCTTTTGCATTACCTAAAATTTTAACCATCTCGTCGTAAATAATGCGGATCACATGCTCATGCGAGCTCATGCCCGAGGATGGTTTTTCACTCAAGGCGCGATTCTCAACCGCATTGGTCAATTTTACGACCATTTTTACATTTACATCTGCTTGAATTAATGCACGCTGGATGTCGCGGACCACTTCTTTGATCAAGTTTTTATCCACATACGTGGCATTGGCAATTCTTTTTAGGGTGTTTCGTAAAGAACTGGCTAAGGATTCAAGAACCACTTGCTCACACCTTATTTAGATTTTTATACAATAATGATATAATTAAGTTTTTTTATTTATCGGGTAAATGTGGATATCATATTAGGTTATAAATGTATTTGAAATTATCAGACTTGGTTATCACTAAGTAGTGGTCGGGTAGAATTATTGTAGAACTGTAATCGTGAATATTTGAGGATGGACTGATAGATACCTTGATTAATTATTGATTAATAGATGCCTTGTTGAATTATTGATATTAAGATTCCAGAATAATTTATTAAGGAATAGATAAATGATATCTCAGCTGTATATAATCTCCGTATGGTATCACTTAAACATCAAATCTACAAGTGATCAGATATACAATAGATCTGCATGGGATCAACTGAACATCAATCCAGCCTGACTACGATCCAGCATCAACCCCGCTCGATTACGATTCATTATTAATTTATCTCGATTACAGTTCAGTATAAATTCAGCTCGACCACGATCCATTATAAAAATATTAAGATAACATTCCTACATATATTTGCAAAGGAACATTTCATTATTAAATAGGCATCACTACAACTAGTCAATGATCATTCGGTGTAACATTAAATAAATAATTCAGTAACAATGCTTTATTGTTTTTATTCTTACTGAACAGTCACGCGTTCATTACAGCTTGGACAATATACTTCTACGGGTGCGCCGGTTGTTTCTGCAGAGAAAATGTTATTACAATATGGACAGGCAAATTCCTTGACGGCCGGTTCGGTTGTTGGTGTTTCCGTAGGTGCAGGTGTAGGTTCAGGTGTGGGTGCGGGTGTTGGCGTTGGTGCTTCTATGGGTGCGGGCGCTTCGGTGGGTGCTGGCGCAGGTATAGGTTCAGGTAATGGCTCCGGGGCCGGTGTGGGTGTTGGCATTGGTGCTTCTATGGGTACAAGTGCTTCTATGGGTACAAGTGCTTCTATGGGTACAAGTGCTTCTATGGGTACAGGTGCCTCGGTGGGTGCTGGTGCAGGTGTCGGTATTGGCTCTGGGGCTGGTGCTGGCGCAGGTATTGACAGTGGCTCGGCAAATGATACTGCAATGCGCTCGGCTGCTTGATCTAATGCGGGTAGGTCAGCTATGCCGGGCAATCCTTTCTTAAGTGCTTCATTGAGTGCGGCTTCACGGGCCAAGATCTTATGTTCATTTTCAATTAAAGCCTTCTCCCTTTCAATTATCTTTGATTTTGTAATACTGATCTCGTCCTCAAGTTCATTTACTTTCTTTTCGCGGCCAACATTAATGTCTCGTTGCCTGAGCACTTCTTCTACCAGGGCGGACAATCTCTTCTCATATTCCATAATCGCACCCTGGCGCGTTAGAACATCATTTTCTCGTTCGATGATCTCCTTCTTCTCGCGATTGTTCAATATTTCTTCGCGTTCTACAAGTGCTTTTTCCCTAATAATTGCCGAGCCTTCTTTTTTAGTTACCTCGGATTCATGTGCATCCAGTCCAATCTCTTTCTCAACAAGTTTATTTTGATATTGCTGGATGCTGGTGCGTTCACCATCTAAGTTGTTTCTGATCTCTTTGAAACCCTCTTGTTGTTTTTCTAATTCATTTCTATAATTCTCAACTTCTGAGGTGCGAATTTGTAAAGCGTTCTCTTTTGCCTTGAAATCGATCTCCAATTGACTTTTACGTGCTTCCAGAAGCTTTGAACTGTCCTCTTCCATTTTTGTTTGTATATCTTTTTCTTTGTCACGTGCACGAACATCTAATTCATTCATCTTCATAGCTTCGCGATCGGTGGCTAGTTTTTCATACTCATTTATCTTTAGTTTAAGCTTCTCCTCCAGGCCCTTCTCGTATTCTCGTCGAAGTGTTTCATCTTGCTCTTTTATCTTCTTTTCCCAATCTAGATCCTTATCACGCATCTGAGAGTCCTTTTCACGTAATTTTTCGGTCTCACGCTCCAATGCCAGTCTATCATATTCAGTCATCTGGATCTTGACTTTTTCTTCTAATGTATTATTAAACTCTTTTTTAAGTGCTTCCTCTTGCTCTTTCAGTTTCTTCTGCCAATCATCTTCTTTTGTACGGCCACGAATTTCCATTTCGTTCATTCTTGAAGCTTCGCGGGCAATTGCATTTTTATCATGATCTGCCATTTGTTGTTTGAGCTTTTCCCCATAGGTCCTTTCGAACTCTATACGCAGTGATGCTTCCTGGAGCTTGAGCTTCTCTTCATGTTCCGCTTCCAGTTTCTTACGGAGGTCTGCCTCACTGACCATGTCTTCATATTCCGCTTCCAGTTTCTTACGAAGTTCCGCCTCACTGGTCGGTTGCTCTTGAGCGGCAGCGGTGTACGGCCCTTCGGCCGTTGTCGGCGGTTGCTCCTGCGGTGGCGGCGAACCTCCGGCCATAGTGGTCATGGGTGGTGGTACAGGTGCAGGTGTATCTGTATTGGTGGTCTGGGGTGTCTGGGGTGTCTGGGGGATCTGGGGGATCTGTTGTGGTTGTGCTTGTGGTTGTGGTTGTGCTTGTGCTTGCTTGTGTTTTTCGTTCCACTCGTTGATGACATTTAGTATTGAAGTGACCTCGGTCTCACACTGTGGGCCAGTATCTACCGTGCTCCCAAGCATCGCCTTTTTAATAAGGCCCTGGTTATCAGTATAATCCAATTGGATCATATTAATTGATGATCCCGGTATCTGCTGGAGGGAAAAATTGGATACGTCATTGATCTCAAATTGGTATCTCTGCCCATTAAAAATAATATTATTTGGTAAGATCTTTAACGCACCCATATCTTCATACGTTTTTGTCTTTGTTGGTACAACAAAATATTCATAACTACTAAAAGAACAATCGATGTTCTGCTCCATTCCTTGAGGTATAGTCCCGTCTGGCATATATTCTCCTCCCATATTGTCAATACTTTTATGATTTAAAAATATTGCGCAATTTAGTGGTTTTAGGTAATAAGTTATAATTTATAATTGTTTTCCTGTTTAAACAATATTATTTGAATTTTTTATTCTATTCGAGTTCGGTTCCGCATTTTGGGCAGGTTTTTGCCTGTTCATTGACAGACGCTCCGCACATGGAGCACATATACATGTCTTCATCTTCAGACCCGGATAAGGTCTCGGGTAAGGTCTGTTTCGTCTTTTTTAACTTTTTCTCCTCATGGGCCGTAACCTTGTAGGCATGCCGAGCTCGCTTAGTATCGCCATCTACTTTTTTATTTTTCTTACTGTCATCGAATTTTAGATCGCATCCAGGACAGCGTTTTTCAGTTTTACCAACCACGGCACCGCATTCAGAGCAATACATACTTTCTGTCTTTTCAATTCTACCGTCCTTTCCATTCTGTGATTTCAAACCTGTCTTTTTGTCTGCAGCTGCCGATGTGCCCAATACATCTATGAATACTTTCCCACATACGGGGCATTCATCGGCCTCGGCGCTTAATTTTGTCAAACACCCGGAACATTCGAATTCGTCACCCTCGAATAACTCTCCACAATGCGGGCAAAATGCGGCATCTTCCGTGACTTGAGTGCCGCATTCCGAGCATGTTATGAGACCACTATTAACAATGCCGCCCGCCCCACGTTTACCTTCAACGCCCAATAGGTTACCAAACTTATCAAGGCCAAGCTTTTTCTTGGCCAAATAAATGTTTATACTAAATAAAATTATAAATACCGAAATAATCACCATTATGCAAATGCAATACATCAATAACATATCTTGAATATCGGTTCCCTTATCTTCCTTTTTTTTCGTCATATTGATTATTTGGTCAATGGCCGAATTTTCAGCAGTAAGAATAATATATTTGCTGCCTGAATATTTTTTATTTTCATTACTTGCGGTGATCTTGAACGGGTTATGATCTATCACTTCATCCGATCTAACGTTCATCGACTTCAGAGCTATCCATGCAAGCCCGCCGCTTTCATTGGTCTCACCGGAGAAGACCTCTGCCGAGGTGTTGTCGACTATCGTTATTTTTACCGAACCTATTGGCTCTCCCTTTTTTGTTGTTGTTAATAGATGCAGGTACCAATTAAACGTGATCTCCGAGCTGTTGTCGAGTTCGATGTAATTCTCAATCTTGTCAAATCCCGGGCCCGATAGGTTCATATTGACGACCGTAAGGTTCGACGCCTGCAGCTTAAAAATAAATTGCTCATTTTCAATCTTTAGCTGCGGTGGTGTGATGATCTTGTAAGCGGGCTGTGAAATGATGAATGTACAGTTGATCGTTTTAATGGCCGCCCCACCCCCCGAATTGATCAAATTACACGACGCGTTGGAGTTGTCATGGAATTCACTATTGATTATCTGTATATTTTCTGAATTGATAATCTCGATACCGTAATTATTGAACATAAATGAACAATTATTAATGGTCACATTTGAAATATTGTTCAAACTCAAGCCGGTATAACCGCCGAAGAATTCGCAGTCTTCAATACTTATGATCGATGATTCTATCCTGAACGCGGGTTTCATAAAATGACTACTCAGAATAAAATCACATTTCTTCATGTCCAGCACAGCGCCTGGCTCGACAATGATCTGATATCTCAATTCGGCGGTTGGAGAGAAAAGTATCCGGGTTGTTAAGTTATCCAATTCCAACTTACCTCCGGGAAGAACTTGTATGGTTGGTGTGCCGTTACCGGTATTATTGAAGCCAAGATTGACATCCCTAAGAACAAGCTCGCCATCAATATCTACAATTATACTGCCCGAAGAATTGATCACGATATTTCCATCGATAAACTTGGTGTTATTTGTTATCCTAGTTTCGTTATCGATAAACCAATATCTGGAAGTATCAGGCCGCGGCCTTCCTTGAGCAGTCCAACTTGAATTGTTGGTTGCTGCCGTAACAATAATCATGCTGGGTGCTAATAATAAAAACAAGGATAAAAGTAATAATGGAACAGTATATAATGGACAACGCATGTGTGTTTAACAACCTTCTGATTTATATTATTTGTTGATGTATTTTTATGTGTAAATGTGTGGGTTTAGGAGTGTGTGAGTTAAGCTAGTTGTCAGTTACCAGTTGTCAGATGTCAGTTTAATGATTTTGAACTGAAAAACTAACAAAAATAAATTTAGTTAATGAGTGATTCTTATTTTTATATGGAGTTAGAATTCTTTTGATCAAATATGGATAATATCCAGAATTCTAACACCTAAAAACAGGGAACTGAGACTATATTTAACCCCTACTGACCCCTGAATTGTAATCCCTAACTCCAATTTTTACTTTTGAAATTTAACCTTTAACTTTTCCAATGCCTTAAACAATCCTTTTAAACAGTTTTCTCAGCTGGTTATCTGTCACCGATATTATCGTGGGCCTGCCGTGGGCACATGTATACGGGTTTTCGATGCTGTATAATTCGCCCAGTAGCTCTCTGATCTCGAACAAGCTTAATGATTTGCCCGCTTTGATGGCGGCTTTGCAAGCCATGATCTGGATCATCTCTTCTTTGATACGTTCGGGTTCCTTTTCCTTGGTCACATTGATCAAACCGTTGATGATGTCGTGTAAGATCTCCGGTGCTTGTAACCTACCCAAAATGATCGGTATTCCTTTCACAAAATAACTGTTTCTCCCAAGCTCATCGATGACGAAATTCAGCTCTTTGAAGATATCGAGGTTGTTTTGCAGTAAACCCCGTTCCTTTGGTGTTAGTTCCAGTTCCACCGGTTCCAGCAGCTCCTGGGTGGACATGCTCATTGCATTGTACCGATGCTTTATCTTTTCATACATGATACGTTCATGGGCGGCGTGCTGGTCGATTATTATTAAACTTTCTCCAGCCTGGGCAATTATATAAGTATCCAGAATTTGTCCTATAGGTTCAATTTCCGGTAATGTTGAGGTTTTTCGTAGTGCGTGTATTTCCTGTGTTGTGTCACGAGTCTCGGGTTTCAACAGGCTTTGTCTAATACCCTGGCCTATGGTGGGTGTGTATGGGTCCGGTGGTTGTTTGCCCATCTGGGTAGCGGCCCGCGACTGTTCGTGGGGGGCGGGTAATGACGCATAATACCCTGGCTTACCCACGCCGAATGTGGTAATGGCCTTAAGTGACACGGTCTGTATTTGCGGTTTCGAGGTTACTTTTACCTCGGGGATCATATCGTGACTGCGAAGTGTGTCCTGCACTGCCTTGTGGATCAATTTGTAAATTGTTCGCTCGCTCTTGAATCTCGCCTGCAGCTTGGTTGGCGAGATATTTACATCCACTTCACCTGGGTTTATATTGATAAATAAGATCGCCACCGGGTGCCTATTCTTCATCACAAGCGTACGATAAGCGTCTTTTATAGCATCACTTACCACCCTACTTTGAACATGCCTGTCGTTCACATAGAGTGATTGGTATGTCCTGTCGCCTCGGGTCATAGAAGGTTTACTTATATATCCGGAAATAGAGATTGGGCCGTCCTCCGTATCTTGATTTTGATCGTGATCTGTTTTTTGTTCGTCCGCTGCAGCCTGGGTTGTAACGGGCAGTAGGTTCCGGACCAGTTCCTTTCCATAAATGTTAACTAAATTATTAAGCATATCTTTTACGGCTGGAAAGTTCAACAACTCGTGACCATTATGTATCAGCTTGAATCCTATAGAAGAGTGGCAGATCGCAATTTGTGTAACTACATCGATAATATGGGCCAATTCGGTCTGGTCCGATTTCAAATATTTATACCTGGCAGGCAAGTTATAGAATAAATCTTTCACTTTGATGGTTGTGCCCTTCGCACAGCCGATCTCGGATATCCCCATTACAACGCCGCCCTCCATGTACAGTTTTCGACCTGGTATATGTTCCCCGTCACAGGTAATACAATTCACCAACGCCACAGCCGCGATGCTTGCTAACGCTTCGCCGCGGAAACCCAAGGTGGATAATTTAAAGATGTCATTGATCTTGTCTATTTTGCTTGTGCTATGTTTCTCGAAAGCGAGTTTTACATCGTCGGGACCAATCCCGTCACCATCATCGGTCACCCTGATCAGTTTTCGACCGGCCCCTTCGAGTTCTATAACTATCTTTTTACCATGAGCGTCAATTGCGTTCTCTACCAGCTCCTTCACAACCGATGCGGGGCGTTCCACCACCTCACCTGCTGCGATCTGGTTCACGGTCTTTTTATCTAATACCTTAATTTTCTTATTCGGCATATTTCAAGCACCATGTTGAATTGTTTTGTTTAATTTGCTTTCATGTAGATCCTTTATCGATCTTTTTTTGAAGTTCATATAATTTATTCAACGCCTGGATCGGCGAAATGTTTTTAATATCGATCTTTAGAAGCTCGTCCACCAGGGCGCTCGAACTATCGTCCGGTGCGAATAACCTGACCTGCCGCTGTTTAGATGGTTTAGGGAGTGTGTGGGTTTTGTGAGTTGGAGGAGTTTGGGGGGTTTGGGAAGCTTGGGGGGTTGATGGAGTTTTGCCATTTACCCTAACTAAGTTTTCAGATTCTATTTTTGAAAGAATGATCTTGGCACGCTCGATCACCTCGATAGGCAACCCCGCCAACCGCGCAACCTGAATGCCATAGCTGCGATCGGTCCCACCCGGTTTGACCTTGTACAAGAAAATGATGTTGTCCTTATCTTCTTTTACCTCAATATTGTAATTTCTCACCCCCGGCAGCACCTCTGCCAGCTCGTTTAGATGGTGGTAGTGCGTAGCGAAAAGGGTCTTTGCCCCGATATGAGATTTGTTATGAATGAACTCGCTCACGGCCCATGCGATGCTGAGCCCGTCAAACGTGCTTGTTCCCCGGCCGATCTCGTCCAGTAGGATCAGGCTTTTCTCGGTGGCGGTATTTAAAATATTAGCCAACTCAACCATCTCGACCATGAATGTGCTTTGCCCGCGGGTCAGGTCGTCAAAGGCGCCAACACGGGTGAATATCCTGTCGATAATGCCCAGCTCTACGTGTTCTGCGGGCACGAAACTGCCCATCTGTGCCATGATCGCGATCAAGGCGATCTGTCTCATATATGTGGATTTGCCCGCCATGTTGGGTCCCGTTAAAATAATAAGCTGGTTTTCGCGGCAATTTAGCTCGGAATCGTTTCCGATGAAGCCGGTATCGAGCATGGTCTCTACCACGGGGTGGCGGCCGTTCTTGATCTTCAAGTCGTCGTTCTCGGTGATTATTGGCCGTTTATATCCATTATTGATCGCCACCTCAGATAAAGCTGTGAACATGTCAAGCTCGGCAAGCGCATGTGCCGCGGTTTGGATCTCCTTCACCTGCCCGGCAACAACGTCGCGAAGTTCGAGGAACAGCTTGTATTCGAGAGCCTTGACCTTCTCGTCAGCGCTAAGGATCATGGTCTCCTTTTCTTTAAGCTCCTCGGTAACGTATCGCTCGGCATTTACCAGGGTCTGTTTACGAATGTAATCCTCCGGCACCTTTTGAACCTGTGTTTTTCTTATTTCGATGTAATAACCAAATACTTTATTGAACCCCACGCGCAGGTTTGGAATACCAGTGCGTCTGCGCTCCTTGGCTTCTAAATTGGATATCCAAGTCCTGGCCCCGGATGTGTCTTTTTTAAACGTGTCCAGTTCGTCGTTGAACCCCGATCTTATTATACCGCCATCCTTGATCGTGATGGGCGGTTCAGGTAAAATGGCGGCGTCTATTTGTTGGGCCAGTTCAGACAGGTCGGGCAGATTGTCCTGTAGATCTTTCAAGATCTTGCATTTAACTGTTGGTTTAGCGTCGGCGATCAACTTCTTGACCTGCGGGATGATTTGAAATGATTGTTTAAGTGCCAGCAGGTCTCTTGCATTGGCATTACCAAATACTACCCGGCTGATCAATCTCTCCAGGTCATAAACATTATCCAACTGCTCGCGTAAGTCCTGGCGTAGAAAAATGTTATTTGTAAACTCCTCCACCGTATCCAGGCGGTCGTTGATGATTCCGGGTTGTAATAATGGTTGTTGAATGTTTTTCCGTAACAACCGCGCACCCATGGCGGTTACCGTCCTGTCCAATACTTCGAGCAGCGTTCCCTTTCGCTTGCCGTCGCGGATGCTTTTTATTAGCTCCAGGTTACGCAGTGTTGTGGCATCGAGAACCATATAATCTGACATTGAGTAGACGTTCAGATGATTGATATAGCCCAATTTGGTCTTTTGCGTTTCGTGTAAATAACTCAGAACCGCTCCGGCCGCGGCGGTGGCCATCGATTTGTCCTCGCAACCAAGACCCTCAAGAGTTACTATATTGAAATGCTCCATTAATAGGTCCCGCGCCAGATCGGAATTGAACGCTTCGTCCCTGAACGGGCTGAGGGCTATGTTTTGATTATTTGCAATTTGGAAAAATTCATTATGCCCTGTCTTGTTCGTCTCCATCGACATGGATTCGGGTATGATGCATTCGGACGGGTTGAAACGTGCGATCTCGGTATTAAGCTTCGTACCAGCATCTGTGCGGCTCCACTCGGTTGCATAAAACTCGCCAGTTGAAATGTCCGTGGCCGCCAGCCCAAACCTGCTGGTGTCGGGATCGAAGAGCAGAGCCATTAAATAATTATTATCCGTAGTTTTCAAAAACGAGTCTTCCAGCAGTGTGCCTGGGGTAATTACGCGCGTGACTTCGCGTTTCACCAGACCTTTTGCAAACTTGGGGTCCTCGACCTGATCGCAGATCGCAACCTTATAACCTTTATCGACCAATCGTGCAATATATGCTTCCACGGCTCGATGGGGTACACCTGCGAGCGGGATCTGCTTACTCTTATTCTTCTCACGAGCCGTTAGAACTATATTCAATTCGCGTGAAATTGTCTTTGCATCGTCAAAGAAGGTCTCGAAAAAATCGCCCATTCTGAAGAGTAGTATCGTGTCCGGGTAATTGCGTTTGATATTATTGTATTGTTTCATTAACGGTGTTATTTTTTCCAAATCAGAGCCTCCTCCCCGAGCGTTTGCTACGGCTCAAAATCTGATGTATATCTTAAATTAATAATTATAAGGATAAACCCGAAGGGCATCAAGTAAATAATAACTTTATGAATGATTATGATTTTTCTCTGAATTTATGATTCTAAGATGATTGGGGATGTTTATTTACGATGGGGGTATTGGAAATTGGAAAAGTTAAAATGTAAAAGTCAAAAATGAAATTACAATAACGATTTGTTGGTATATAGGGGTGAAAATGTTATAATAATGAAAGCCATATATTAATTGGTGTTTAGGTGATCCATTATTGCAAAGTTTTAAAAAAGATTTGCAACTGGTCGGTATTTTTAATCCTTATAGCCCCTTTTTTAGTAATAATATATCTAACACCCCCGGTGGTTACTGCCCAACCATCGAACCCTAGTGCGACCATCTTTTTGGAGGACAATGAAAAAACCGCCAAGGTGGGTCCGGAACAACATGGAGTAGTTACATTATTGGGTTGGGTGTCTGCCGAGGTTATTTCCGGAACATCAATGGTCGTTCAATTGAATGCAACCGATACCTGGAATTCGGCTATTATTTCACCATCAGCGGTCCAATTTACATCTGATAATGCTGATAATAAAGAGTTTCAGGTTAGTATCCAGGTACCCAAGGGTGAAAGCTGCGATACAGAAGGTACCGTTGTCGTCTCCGGCAGATGGATGATGTACCCGGGCAGGATCTCGGGCGATTGTGAGCCTGTTGAAAGGACTATCAAGGTGGCACAGTATCATATATTTTCAATCAGTAGTAATAAGTTACAAATTGAAACCGCCCTGGGCTCAAAAGCGAAATTTAACCTGGTAATAGAAAACCAGGGCAATGGTGAGGAAACTTTTTCTATTGATATCAAAAATCTTGATGAGCTGGCCGATAAGGGTTTTGTATTTGAACTTCCCAGTTACCGCCCAACTGCGAAGGCGGGTCAAGAGACAACTTATGAATTTTTTGTTAATACACCGTCGGATTTGCGATATGAGGGGCCATATAATATTGATCTGGAAGTTTCTCCATATACTGGGAATAACGAAGATGTGCCAACCGAAAAGATCACCTTTAAATTGGTATTAAAATCTGAGAACTTTCTGTTTTCGCAAATGGGATTTATTATTTTGTTTGCCGTAATTCCGGTTTTCATAATTGGATTGTTATTTTTCATCTGGCGTAAGAGGCAAAGAAGAGGAAATAAGATATAGTAATTTTGAAATGAAGGTTCATAATCGAGAATTGTTAATTGTGAGTGGTGGATTATATACGGAGAACCAATGGATACGCACTTTGGGCGAGTCTCATCAAGAGATAATTGGATATATGAGCGAACAATGGTGGGAACATTCTGAATGCATTGATAATCAAGCAGATCGTAGGGAACTATGGGGTGGCTAGGCATATCTCGGAGGATGGGGATTATGAGTTTGGGTAACTCTTACGAAATCCGTTCCTCGATTAGTTCCAATGTATTGATGTGATGGCGCACGTTCAGTCCTGCTGCAACTGCAAGAGTGTTTTCTATTCTGCCGGGTTGGTTTATTCTTCCTTTAAGCTTCGGCATCCTTCTCAGTACAAGACTTCCCCAATCGTCGTTCGATTTTATGGCCTGGACCACCTTGTCGACATCACTTTTCCAAAGGAGCATTGCGGCATCGTGGTTGTGCTTGTAGTCCACAGGGAGGCCGAGTTTTACGGCGGTCATGTGTTCAATATCCTTTTTCACCTGTTCAGACAGCTCTTCCAAATTCATAGCGATCTTACTCCATGCTTGATTGCCCCAAGATCCAGATACAAATCAACATTCCACCGTTCCTCAAATGGTGCCTCCCAACCTTGTTTGCCATATTCCTTTTCTTGGGAAAGGAAGGTTTTTTGATATTTAGGCTTGTACTCCAGAAACCTCTCAATGGTTGATGGTGGGACTATTTGTTCATCAACACTACAGAGAATCTCGAGATAACAACCAACAACATTTACAACACTCTGTTGTTCAGCCAGAGCAAGCAGCTTCTCATAATCTAATAGTCCCTGTTTGACCATGAGAACACAGAAATCCTCAACACCCTCGGTTGTGAACAGCTTTTTCAAAAATGTTTCCTCATATGTAAGCTCCCTATCGACGCTCTCCAAAATAGTAATTTTCTCCGAATCGCCTTTGACCAGAAAACCAGTATCCTTCACTGCAAGACTTCCATTAATCTGCTGGTAGAGGATCTTTTCCACTTGATCTGGGGTTTCCATGATCTCCCGAAATGGAACACTACCTGGATACTGCAAAGTCCGACCTTCCTTTTCCTTCTTTAGATAGTCCTTTAGGGACTTGTAGAGTGTGTGTCCTCTGTTGTGCTCTGCGATAATGGGCTTTCTCTTTAGATATAGCACAAGGTCTTTTTCTTTAAGGTATTTGAGCATTTTCTTCACAGATACGGCAGAGAGCTTGGTCTTCTGCATGACATCCTTGATGGTGGTAGGCTGTTTGAGAGCTTTCCAGATAGCAAGCGTTGTTTTTCGCGTGAGGATTTCCGGATCGATACCATGGCTTAAGCTTTGGATATAAATCTCCGACAGTTTTTGTGCATCATATTCTTCTACAAGCATGATCACGCCATTTTCATTTTTGACCTTGTTCTCCTTTTCCAGCTGGTGTACAGCATTATAGACTGTAGGCGAAGCATAGGGTAACCTATTGACAAGCTTTCGTAGCGGTTGAGACCTGATAGAGATCAGAGCGAATACGGCACACCTTGCGTTCATAATAAAGTAAACTAAAAGGATAATTCATATTTAAAGGTTTATCTAAATAGTTTACGATAGTAGATATGTTGAATTCGGGTAAAAATAATCACGTTGACCGAACTAATGTTCTAACCACCCCGCCACCATCTCCCTTGCGATCTCCTTCGCCTTCCTCTTTTCCATCTCCGTGAAGACATAGACGGCGAACTCCGATATTACCCCGACCCCTGGATTAAATTAATAAGTTATCAATCAGTTCTAGCCGAATCTATTTTCAGAATCGAATGTAGTCAGGTCAAAAGCGCCAGTAATAATAAATTTCTCGCTTATTTGATGGTGCTCATCGAATGCAACCTGGCCTTCCAGCTCGAATTTCTCCAACACTTTCTGTTTTTCCTTGGAGATCGAGTTTACCTGTGCTTTGACCTCGTCTTTGATCACGACCTTTTCGGTAAAGTCGTCCCAAAAATTTATCTGCGCATCCACACCGGCGGTTTTGACTTTTTCCACCAGGTTGCGAACCTCTTGACGCAGTTCCTGCTCGTATCCTATGCTGGCTTTGATGGCGGCTGGATCAAATGTTTCCGTGGGTTGATACTTATTTGAGTACATGGGCAGTTTAACCACGAATGTGGCGGGTTTAGCCTCTTCCCAGTGAAGTTCGACAATTACTGAATATTTCTCACTTCCCGCCAAGGTTGCAGAGTTAAACTTGCTGCTGTCAAAAAACGCATTGATATCCTGGTAGACCCACTCGGACCGCGGCCGAGTCAATTCGGGTATCTTGTTATGTGTGGTCGTGACCCTATCGGTGACATCGATCCCCGCCAGTGACGCATAGCCGTCCGGGTAAATGGTCAAGAACGCCCCTGGTCGTAACAGTCCGTTGTAGGTCACGCGATCTCCGGTATTCAAATTTGCCACGGTTGGCGAGCGCGTGGTGGTAATGCAATGTATTGTGATTGTAGGTCTGGTTTCCACTGCACTTCTGCATTCTTCGATCCATTTTTCACCGGCCTTAAGCAGGTGCGGTCCGCCCGATACGGGCACTTTTGGATTCTCGATGATCTCCGGCTCAACACCCATTGCAGCCGTTACCATGGTACTTATCGAGGCCACGGTGCCAACACCCTTTAACAATTCCTGGACCGTGGTATACAATCTTGTTTTATATGATGTTAGATCCTCACCCGAAAGCCGCTCCAAACCGAACAGGCTGCCTATACGCTCCAGGTCGGGTAATGACGCAACCGAGAACCATTTGCTGGTCATGATGTCGCCGATTTTAGCTTCACCATCTTCTAATATTATACCGATGGTGTCCAATAAGGAATATATCATCGAGCTTTTTTTCGTAGCATCCATATACTCCGGAAGCCGGTTTATCATTCTTGATGTATTTTGCATGGTTAATTGAGCGCTCCTTCAAATGCTTTGAATTAAATATTTTAGACTCTCCTCCGAGTTTAGGTAATACCATATTGTTTTATAGCATTTATTATAAAATCACAATATGAACTAATGCTCTATCTATATAATCAGGGGTCTGGGGCATAACAAGAATAAACTGAATTTAAAAATTATTCTTAATCTTGCAAGAACTTAGAATTCTTTTAACCTATTACTAATTCAAATTAGAATTCTAACCTTCAGGATATGAACTTGAATGGTCAATGTTGATTACCAAGGTGTTATCGAGAGGGGTCAGGGTGGGGTTAGGGTTTCTTAGGCTTCTAAATTTAATTTTTTCTTTTATCCCATAATTATAGATATTTTTGTTCGTTATGCATTTCATATCATATTAAATCTTAAA
>JAEHCK010000188.1 GCA_020696345.1 Thermoplasmata archaeon
TATAATTGTCGCTTTGTAAAAGGATTCAAGATTGAGATATGAACCTTTTGATATTTCAATCCAAATCATCGTCCGTGGATTCATGATCCTCGACAACTAAGAACTCACCACCAAAAATTAAGTCAAGAATCTCCTGTAGTGTTCCAATGTCGATAAAATCCTCTATTGCCTCCTCGATGATCTTTTCGGCTTCAACCCGATCCACATAATTCTCTGTCATAATTCTCCTATACCTTTATTGAATCATCAATTTCTTTAACTTCGTCCTCGTCAGGGTATCGTTCACGTTTGTGGTAGATGTTTTCAAGTTCTTTAAACAGTACCGTTTTTATGATACGAATCTGACCAAGTTTTATATCTTCGAGTTGATAATCATTCATCAACCGTTCAACAGTTGTATTGACCACGTTACGGCGGTCTTTTGTTTCTTTCAAATTGACATCAGAATCCAAGGCTCTACTGGTTGCCTCAACACTATCACAGATCATCAACACGGCAGCTTCGATGGTCTGAGGTGCGGCACATTTATACCTGAAATGATCTTCCACTTTTGATTTCGCTTTTGAAAAAAAGAATCTCAACACCGTGTTACCATGATGTTGGGAAACGATTTGCATCAGCTTCATTTTATCCTCGAATTCAGGTATTTCCAACAGACGGGTTACAGTGTCACCGACATGTCGGGTTATCAGATGATATGACGTTCTGGGGTCAAGATCATCATGCATATTCTTGTCGCCCTGATTCTCTGAAAATATTTCAGGTGCGTTCAATTTGCCAATGTCATGATAAAGGCCGGCACATTTCATCAGATCAGTATCAAGTCCCAATTCAATGGCAACACTCTCGCATAGTTGTGAAACGTTCTGTGAATGCCTGAATGATCCGGGTGCCGTCTCTCGAAACATTTCTAACAACGGAAATTTGGCGTCAAGTAAATCCTTAATGTTAAAGGGTTCCTCAACTTCAATCTTCTTAGTCGTCATTTTATTTCCTTTCGTTTACATGTACAAGGATGTTCGTGACACGTTTTACATGGCACGATTGTTTCAATCATATGTTTATCGGCCTCGGGCAGTTCAATAAAACCTTTTATTGAATATCTGGTTTTACCACAACCACATGTTTGTATAGACGTAAATGGTAAACCTGTACTGCCGCACTTACCAATATGAATTTTATCTTTGTATCTATGGATTCCAATATAACATAAGAACGGTTTCATGGCATATTCCTCTGGTATTATTTCTTTCTTACCGAATACTTTTTCTAACTCCTGAAATCCCTGTTCTGATTTGTGACAGTTTTCGGAACACTGGCGTAAGAACTTATCAACTTTCAATGGTTGTAATGGCATTATTCCTCAGTGGTTGATTTCTTCTCAATCAAAATCTCATCACCGTCAAACATCTGCCAGATGTCATGCAGTTCTTGCATCGTTTCGCCGTAAACTTTTTCTTTAGCACCATAGTCTGAGTAGATTTTATACAAAGACTGAACATTTTCTCTACTGAGTTTCATTTATCATCCTCCACGAGTGAGGTTTCGATTTTCTTTGGCGGTCCTTTCGGATTCGCCAAATTTCAAAATGAATTCGTTTAATTCTAAACCAAACTCGAATTCTTTTGAACATCGAAACCACCTCCAGTTTATGTTCTGCCAGTTGCAACGCGGTCGATAAGCAGAGCTGGCAGACGCCCGACCCGGCGTTTGATCAAAATGGAGGCGGGAACAGGACTCGAACCTGCAAACGTGTTACCGTTGAACTCTTTAGCAAAGAGCTTGACTCTCCCGTCTGTCTATCCCGCCTAAGTTTGTATTTTATTTCTCCAATTTATACCGTCATCATTAAGTTTTTCGAACCAACTTTTGTACATTGATCCCGGCTGTTTTAATTCTATGAATAATAATAGGTCTTCAACCTCGATCATTTTCTCATCAAGGAAAACCAGGCCATTGTCAGGGGTCGTATTTTCAAATCTTATATAATGAAACCCCATATAATCTGAATCGAATTCACCTAAAACAGAATCGAGTTTGAAATATAACAACGCTTGATCGTGTCTCATTCTGGCGTCATGAACCTTTTCTTCTATAAACATATAAGGTCCGGCACCATCGTTGCCGACTTTCTTCCAAACCACATAATCCACATCATAGACCCGATAAGTGTTAGCCCATGTGTCTAACAGTGGTCGGTAACGTGGATTATTTTTATCTCCGAACTGTCTTATCCAATTTGAAAATTCTGTTTTAGCGTTTATTACAACTTGTCTTGTTCCGGTTTGTTTACCGTAATTTGTTCCCACATTTGCATCATGTGGATAATCGCCTGATGTTATTGCCAAAATTCCTCCTGTTAAATGGAGCGAACACTCAGATTCGAACTGAGACTTAGAGGTTGGAAACCTCCCGTGCTGGCCGTTAGACACTATGCCCGCTGAAATGGAGCGGCGACTTGGACTCGAACACAAGACAACTTCGGTGGAACCAAAGCATGCTACCGTTAACATTACCGCCGCTTTAAAATATTATAACAGGGTACGACTGAACTGTAAACTATTTAGTTTTCCAATACGTCTTAATCGCCCATTTATACCAATCTATTGGCAAAAATTCTACAGGTGATACCCAATTGTTTAAATAGCCGAACTGACCTGATCGTGCCACAGCACGGGAAAATTTACATTCATTAGAACAATCATGAAAAAGTACCTCATATTTTGTATGCCAATCTTCATCAGCAGCCTGTTCAATGACATCATAAACAAGTTGACGAGATGATAATGGTGATACCTTTGCCATGTGATATCTGTAATATGGTCCGTACGCTATCGCTTTACCAATGAGTTGTTGTTTCAATTGTAATTCTTGAAATGCTATATAATCAACAACATCAAAAATGACTTCTTTGTTTTTAAGAAGTGCTTCTTTGAATTGATGAAACATAGGACTTTCAATACCAATCTCATCAAACAAACACATATCTTTTGCTATCTGCATATTTCGTAAAACAAGATCACTACATAACGTTGCCGCTGGATTAAATCTCAAATCATTCAAGCCGGCATCTGCCAATCTTTTGAGCATTGGCTTGGTTGCCAATACACCATTAGTATTTAATGATTGATAAAATCCCTGTTCGTTGAACCATGACATCAACGGAAACATAGTATCCGTAACTAACAAAGGTTCATAAGAGACCCAACGAATAACCTTTCCTCGACCATGTTCTTTAAATAATAATTTCACATCCCGAGGATCATAATATGCACCATCAACTTCAATCATACCGTCAGGATATGGTGTCGGCTTGGCAGTTGGATAAATACCGTCACGAGTTTCACCATGATAATAACAATATCTACAATTTAGTTGACATCTATCTGAGTGGCGTATCATCGCTAAACCATCTTCGAGTGTTCCACGTTCCAAACATGATTCACATGTTCGGGGGAAATTGGTGTCACCCAAATAAGCAACATAACCTAACGCATCGACATTCAGATCAATGATTTTCCTCTGACGTTTTCTTATTGATTCCTGTTGATGGTTCTCAACCTTTTTCTCAATCGAATGTAAAAAGTGTTGATCCGATTCTGTGAGTTTACGAGGATTTACCAGTAACAGTTTTTCAATGGCACGTTTTTTATTCATACAAGTTTTAAGTTCCTGAAATTCATTTTATTATGGCGTCTGACCTTTCGAATAGTATCTTCTGTACCACCTGTACGATCTAATGCCACACAAGCGATCACCACTGAATCTGCCTCAGTCTCTTTTGCAACCACCGTGTTACGTTCATAGAACGCCTTGGCAAATGCCCATTTGGGACCATTTGGTTTCTTAGGTCGGTGAATCAATAGACCAGCATTTTCTTCGGTCAGGCCCATCCGAGAAGCGATCACCTCTGCGAATCGATCACCACCCTGAGGGCATCCACCTGAAATAATCTGGTCGCCGTCTTGGTAATGTTCTTTAAACATGTCGAACACGAGTCGGAAATCATCTTCCGTGTCTCTCCTTCGACTTCCAACGATGATAATCTTCTTACCCATATGTTACCCCTTTCGGCGGCATGAAACCAGGCCTACCACTCAAATCACTCATACTTGGCTCACCGCCAGTTGCAAAAACACTTTCATATATAAACACATTTGGTCGGAAACATTTCAGAGTACAATTCCATGGTTTTTCATCAATATATTTAAACAATTTACTATCAACAGCAGTATCTAATGATTTTAATTCATCTCGTATCAGACATGATTTATGTTTGATATAGTGTAACATGTCATTTTCTTTAAGTTTTTCCTGTTGACGTTCATTGAATACCATAAAACAACAGGGTACAATATTACCTTCGTAACCTATAACCACCTGTCTATGTAAATAATATGAACATCTAATCTCATCCTCGTCTTTAACTGGGTACTCAGTGGGACTTTCACAAACGTCATCATAACCCCATGAAGCTTTAACTCTGAAATTGGTACAACCCAAAGTTCGAGCAAGATTTTCTGTCTCAGTTCGTGCATCTTTATTATGTTTAAATTCGATCATATGTGCCCAAGCGTTACCGCCTGCAGACGTATATGCTTTAACATTTTCAATTAATCTATGCCAATTGGCAACCTGTCTGTATCGTTCCCAATGTTCTTCAATGTCGATAGCGAACAATACTCTACTATGTCGCCTGCGACTGAATTTTTTACCAAGATCATACCACCATTCTGGCATTCTGGTTGTCATATTAGATTGAATATCAATTATTTTGTCTTCAAAATAATCAATCGCTTCTACAAAATGTGGATATAATGTCGGCTCACCTATACCACTCACTAAACTTAAATGTCCGTATGGTTTAGTTATTGTTTTCAGCAAATCAAGATCAATATCCTTTTTCTTCGGCACCAATGATGTTTGTCTATTACAAACACGGCATTTCAGATTACATCTTGTGGTTAATTCAAGTTGTGCTGAAACTATATCTTCTGGTTTCAATAATTTAGACCCAAACTTTTTGGGTGGGTCTATCATTTTTCTAATGTTGGCTATTTTCTGTTCTTTTAGATTCAATTATTGTAAATCCGCCCATTTCTCGTTATAATTCAGCCAGATCACATATAGATGTGAACACTTCGGACATTGAGTAGGTCCTGGTGGACCCGTATACTCATGTTTACAATTACAACACATAAATTTAGCAACATTCTTTGTCTTTTTTTTAGTTTTTTTCATTTTTTCGTTTTTTTACAGGTTTACTAATTTTGAAAATCCTGTGTAAATTCGAACCTTGTGCTAAAAAGCTTTCATACTCCTGTAACACATAACCATTCTTTTTGGCAAATTGTTCTATTTGTCTTTCAGTATAGAACACCCTTGAGATACAATTAGGTACACCATAAACACCTGAATGGCTTTCAAATTCATACTTGTCTTTAATAAACACTGAAAAAACCACCTCACCATTTTTCTTTTTGACGATATCTTTAAATTTCGCCATCATTTTGTGGAAATCACCTATCTTTAAATGTGTAAAGACGGAGCCGAGAACGACATACTTTGATTTCTTTAATGCTTCTTTTTCCATTTCAGAGCCCAGCAAGCCAAACTTACATCTCGGGTCTTTCAAAAATATAGACTCATTGGAATACTTAACCAATTCTGATTTTGGATGTTCTAAACCATAATATTTAAAACTGTCAATATGTGCCGCCAAGAAATTTGCCAGGCGGGCATCGGCGCAACCGTAATCTAAAAACGTCATTTTACTTTCAATTGTCATCGGCTCGATCAGACAATTTGCCCAAACAAGGAAATCGGCAAAATTGGGTGTGCCGATACCTCTGGGGGATACATATCCCTCTCTAATATAGTTGTACTTAGTAGTTAACATAAATTCTCTCCTATTTTTTACTCCATAATGACTCAAAATACACATCGCGAGGATCGCCGCCGCTCAAGGATTCGTTTTTACAGTGAAACATTTCCCATGTAGTATTATTTTTTATTAATTCATCTACATCTTTATGTATTTTATGATTTTTATGTAAGAATAAACCACCATTTTTAAGAATTTTATTTGATAATTTTATATAATTTATTACATCTGTTCCTGCCATTTCAACTAAACTATGGGAATTTAATATTAGATCAACAAATTTCTCAGCGAAAAATTCAGAATAAAAAGACAAGCTATTTGGTAATATTATAATATCATTCGTCTTTATAATTTCTTCTAAGTTATTATTATCATTTATATTATATAAATAAATTTTTTTCTTAGGAAAAACACCGTTTAAATAATAAGCTGAGACAAGAGAAACTTCTGGTATATCAAAACAAATTACTTTGCCATTATAACCTAAATTATATAATTGATATATTGAATAACTCCATCCTGGGCCGATTTCAACAATTATTTTATTTTCTGCAAATCCAATTAAATCTTTAATTTGAAGCGCATTGTAATTCATTCTAAATGCTATCTTTGGTAAAATCTTTCCGTCAGCAGTAAAACCAAAGATATTACCAGGAAACGGATCACATAAAAGAAAACGTTCATCAATAACCATTTCTTTTGTTAATTCTTTCCATCTCTCATACAACACCACATTGTCTATAACATAATTTTCTGGGTATTTCTTACACCGAGTTTTATCTGCAGCCGCACTAAAACCATAAGTTCCCAACCAATTAAAAAAATTATATAAAATTACCAGAAATTCTCTTGCGGTAAAAAGTTTATTTTTATAGTTCTTTATCGTACCTTTAATTTCTTTTACAGATTCTATCCGGGTCCATATACATGGATCTGGTTCGTGTTTACATAAAATAGAGCTATCATAAAAATCAATCAATTTATCTAATA
>JAEHCK010000252.1 GCA_020696345.1 Thermoplasmata archaeon
ATTCTAATCGCCGGCTACTCGGCCTACCCGCGCAAGATCAATTTCGCCTACATGAAGGAGATCGCGGACAAGGTAGGAGCCGTGCTGCTCGTCGACATGGCCCACTTTGCGGGGCTTGTCGCTGGTGGGGTCTTACCGCTACTGATATCATGCAGGGTGTTGTCTATGGTAACTTTACACCTGAAATTGAGAAATACGGATCACCGACCAGATTGGATTCTGATGAATGTTTTGGTACAGTTGTCAACCGTTTTATAGTACAGGCTGTCATAGGATCGCCGATGACTATCTACGGCGAAGGTGCTCAGAAACGTGGTTATCTGGCTATCAATGATTCAATTCAATGTCTGATGTTGGCACTTGAATTTGTACCAAGAAAGGGAACATACAGAACGTGGAACCAGTTGGATTCTACCCATTCAGTAGGTGAGATTGCCTTGATCGTTGGCGGAGCAGCCTCTAAGTATGGTATCAAGACAGCACAAGAGAGAATTCCAACACCGAGAGTTGAAAAGACTGATAGTTTTTATTATAAGGTCTATACTGACAAACTGAGACAACTTGGTTTTGAGCCAACACGTACAATGTCAGAGGAAGCAGAATATGTAATAACAAAACTGGCGGGTCCCACTGCTTCTGAGTTGTTTCCGTTGAGAGATGTAGTTATGCCAGAGATTACGTGGAAAGGAAACAATGGTTAAATCCCGGAAGTATAAGAAAGATATCGAGAAAATGAGGCAGATATCAAGAGAGAAAGTAATGGCAAAAACGAAAATAGGAGGCGGTATAGCGAACGTGAGACCCGAACCCTACCAAGCGTTTAATATCAGACCTGGCATGAGTACATGGAGAGACATGCCCGAGAAATATAAAAATGCTTACAGACGATGGACCGACCAACAGAACGGTATACGTAGAGAGGAAGACTTAACACGAAAAGTTGGTAGACTGTCAAAACAAAAGGCTGCGGAAAAAGTGGTCGAGGAAATTACAAAAGAGTTGACTATGAAAAAACGTAAAAAACCAATGGGTATTAATATAGACAATACAGTAGTGAATTTCATCGACAATAAGTTCTTTGACAAACCATATCCAAAAACCGATAAACCGAAGGGCAAGATTCTATTGATTGCTGATGTATGTGGTTGGGCGTGGTGGAACAAGTCACGATACCTACAAAAATATCTATCTGATGAATTCCATGTTGAAGTCATTTGTTTACTTGGATCAGAGAGAAGTAATATCAATGCCAACAGATTTGATATCTATTTAACATATGGTCACAGTTACGTGGCAAATTTGGGTCGAATTGGCAGAAACAAGAGAATAACAGGTATCACGGCACACCGACCGAGAAATATGTTGCTCGGTGCCATGCGTAAGGCGCCGTGGTTACATGCCAATAGTATGATGCTCTTAAAAGAACTTGAACAAATGGCAGGCGCAGATCAGAAATGTTTTTATGTACCTAATGGTGTTGATGAAGAATTGTTTCATCCAGTTGACCCATTACATGCAGACGGCCCACTGGTTGCCGGTCATGTTGGTAAACAATGTGATGCTAAGGGTCAAGGCGCGTATATCATTCCGGCAATGAATATGGCCGGCGTCCAGAGTTCATATAATGTCAATGACTATAGAAAACGTCTACCGTTTACCGAGATGTGGCGATTCTATCAGAACATGGATTTATTCATGGTAGCATCTGTGGAAGATGGTACACCTAATGGTGCTCTTGAAGCCGCGGCATGTGGTAGACCTATTATATCAAATCGTATTGGTAACATGCCTGAGTTTATTATAGACGGTTGGAACGGTTTTCTGGTTGAAAGAAATCTGAAAGCATATGTAGAGAAATTGAAGTATCTTGACAAGAATCGTGATCACCTGATTGAGATGGGAAAGAACGCTCGTAGAACAGTTGAAGAAGCATGGACATGGAAGATTCAAGCTGAGAATTATCGTAAGATGTTTAAGACAATATTGAAGATAACGGAGTAAAAATGTATAAAATTAAAGTTTATGTCAGACACGGATATTTTGAATATTCTGTTGACAATATGGCGAGTGCATTAGAACATGCTGAAGTTATCATGAGTGGTGGTACATACAGGAGAAGTGTTGGAGATGAGACGATTGAGTTTCATCCGGTATACAAGGTCAAAGTTTGTGGCCCTGATTTAAAATCAGAATATTTAGACGAATTTAAGAGGACATAAAATGGAAGAAGAAACATTTGAAGACAAACTATGCCAGTTGATTAATGGTGAAAGTTTGGAAAATAACAGTAATACGCCCGACTTTATATTAGCAAAATTCATGCAGTCATGTTTGGATTCATTTCATGAAGCCGTAAGACAGAGAGAATCTTGGTATGGCAGAGTATCAGATGGAGTACATAACGATGACGAAATTCAAAGATTACGCCGATCAGTTTGAGGTTCCACGGTTAAAGGGTAAACCATTACGAACTGACATAAAACCAGAAGACAGGAGTTTTAAGAATATTCCGAAATATAGTGATGGTAAAAACCGTGTTAGATTTCAAGATTGGTTAGAGATCAAAGGCGAAGGCGGTA
>JAEHCK010000245.1 GCA_020696345.1 Thermoplasmata archaeon
AAGAAAAAGGGAGATGAAATCACTTATTACCAAGTGTTAAAGATATCAGGTGCTGGTAAAAATGTTGAATATGTACCGAGATATGAAATATTAGAGGAGGATTTTTAAATGCCAGATTTGAAAAAGACAACAAAACCGATCATGTGTTGGAGATTTGACTACATTCTGAAAGCCGAGGACTGGAATACAGTTATCGCTGGTTACAGTCAGGAAGAATGTATGCAGTATCTGACAGCAGTAGTCGGACCCGTTCATGTGACTTCAATCAGTCAAGAGTGCAGATTGGATGCGATTTCCGATGCGTTACGTGAAACCATCATGAGCACAGGCAAACGTAAACCAGGCAGACCGCCGAAAGAAAAATCATAGGAGGAATGATGGAAGAAAAAGTAATGACTGCTAATGAAGAAAGAGCAAAATTATGTGCAGAAAACATCGCTAAGATTTTAAAACAGTTCAATTGTATGATTGTTCCCAGAGTGGAAATAGTTGGTACAGAAGTTGTATCATCTATAACTGTAATAGCGCAAGATGTAGAAATTGATACAGACGGAATAAAAGAAGGTGAATAATGATCGGAACTTTAAATAGTGACCTATGGACAAAACTGTCCCCAGTAGAAACATGTGATCTTGATCAGGATGAAGCACCGGATTTAAAAGGTTTGTTCATTGACTGGATACCCAAATCAGAAAATGAACAGACCTTTATCCGTCAAGCCGCATTGGTTGAACATTATGTCAAGACAGGTATTCCTGTTGTGATATTCGACCGATATCTGGCAATTGAAAACAAAGAATACAACTGGTTGAAGAAATTCAATGTAACGTTTTTCGAACCATGTGTGAATAACAGATCGGGGTTCGAATGGTGTCCGCAGTGGATCAATCCACTTGAACCTGATACTATTTCAAAAGATGAACGGTCAATAGGATTGGCATATGAGGGTGACCTGGATGGTAAACTTAAATGGTTTGAAAAGTATTACGTCACATATGCTGAGATGTTTCCAAACTGTAAAACCGTATACAATTCGAGTTTGGTTGATTTCAAAGTAGATGAATATAAGAACCACAATCTAATACAAGTCAAGGAGATCGATTTCCGAGACGTTTCAGCTACGGTTGTGATTGGTTCGTATAAAGACTACTCGATTGGCCATATCTGGAACAACCTGTTTGATATCATGTCGCAGGGTTGTGTGCCCTTATTACCGATAGAACATCGATTCTTTATAGGATTATTTGATCATCTGGTAGTCAGAGACGAACGTGATATGGACTATTTCATTGACGGCACTGTCAAGTTACGAGGCGTAATCATAGAAGAAATTTATGAAAGTGCCTTGAAACGATACCCAGAATTCAGTATCGAATATATGATAAACAGGTTGATAAAATGTTTGAGGATTTAATAGAAGAAAGACCAAGGCAACCAAAAGATGGATGTTGGAATTGTAGGTATTCAACGACATCATTCATTGCTCTGTACTGCAATTTATTGAGAAAACATAAAACCGTCAATGACGGAAAAAACTGCGAGGAGTTTGAAGTTAAATTAAAAAATGATTGATTATGTTTGAAGATATAATTAAGGAAATATTACCTAAAAATGAGAAAGAATTCACCAAAGAGAAAAACCCCAAACCTGAGTGGCCCGCCCTGAGTAAAAATGTCAAAGTCAACAATAACAAGGGAGAGAAAAATGGCAGAAGCAAAAATTATTAAATGTAAGAAATGTAAAAAGGATTATCTTGCTTTTGATGGGCTTAATTATGAGAAAGCAGAAGATCAGCCTTGTCCACATTGTAAATATGAACTATAATATAATCAGAGAAGACAAACGGTCAAAGGTTTTGGTTGTCACACCGTTAAAAACAGGTCACAAGATGTCCAGTGACACCAAGAAAACAATCAAACGTAACGACATACCGTTCACATGGGTGTCAGCAGAGGGCAATAATAACATACCCACGAATGCGTGGAATGGCGTGGAATGGTATCGTAAGAAGTCAGGCAAGTTACCTAACTATTATTTAATGATCGACAGGGATATCATTCTTGGCAGACATATGATCGACAGGTTATATGAAAAACTGTCAGCTCAATCGAATGATATTGCGTACAGTTATGCCAACTTTAAATTCAGTGGTCATATTGAGAGAGAATTCCCTGCGGCCCAGTGGGACATCAACAGGCTGATATTAGAGAACTATATATCTTCTAATTCGATGTTTAGAATGAGTGCGTTGGACGATGTTGGATTGGTCTTTGATGATAAGTATGAGAGACTTTTAGACTGGGCGTTTCTATTGAAACTGTTTTTGAAGAAAGGTTGGGTAGGAATTCCGTGTCCAGAAACCAGTTTTGTGGCAGTAGCCTCCGTTAACTCCATTTCATCTGGAGGTAATGAAGACTACCACACCAAAAGGTTGCGTGTCATTCAGGACTTTGCCAAACCTATCATTCATCAACATGCTAAGAAACAAAAGGTGGCAAAACCAGAAGACAACACGTTTCAACTGGATTTTTGAAGACGCTCGAACTTCTTTTTGTAAAGTTTAAATTTCGGATCGAGCTTGTTTGCCTCAGACTTGGAAATATAATCCCAGTCTGCGCCAACTATTTCACGGGCGTCTTTATCAGACACCCGTTTAACAGTAGTGCCATTCTTGACGACACATTTCATTATTAAATCACCTCACTTTCTAATTCACCAGGCGGAGTCTGGAGAAACCGTTTGAAGTTACATTTGAATCTATGTCCCACCGACATTCCTTCCATTCGGGGGTACCCATCAGATATGACGCACATTGACTTTCGTTGTCACCACCGCGACCGGAATCACCGTGGCCGGAATCGTTACTGGCGCTGTTTACACCACCGTTTCCACCACCGTTTCCACCATCGTCACCACCACCTCCGGTTGCACCATCGTCACCACCACCTCCGG
>JAEHCK010000182.1 GCA_020696345.1 Thermoplasmata archaeon
GAATCAAGCATTGATCAGGATCATATGGCAGGTATTTCTTTCCCATCCAGACACCTAAATGGGCATGGATTTGGCTAATTATATAATTTTGGTACAATTTGTTCTTAACAGTGTTAATATGCTAATTCTCGGGCAGGCTCTTAACACAATAATAAATATATATGTTCTACCATAGCCGGATTGTCATATATTTGGAATCACCCTATTTTATTTGGGGGTCAAATAATTGGTTAAGTGTTCACGAAGAAGCGCCAGTAAAAAGATCATATTGATTATTATTTCATTAATCATAATTCAGTCAATTATCGTTATTGGTGTAAATGGTTATGGTTTTGGTGATGAGGCTCAGAAATCTTACTTTTTTTTGGAAAACACGGCCAAAAAACCAGCACCACCAACAATAATGGCCGCTCCAATTGAAACACCGGACCATATAGAAAAGAGCCAACCATCAACTTTCCAAGCAGAGCAAAATAACCAACCAAAACCACCGGTTTTATACGACCGAGTAAGATCTACTACCAATCCTGACGGAACTGTCAGTGCTGAATTCAATTTAAAGCCGGTTTATTATTGGGATCCAGCAGCAGGCCAGCAGTTAATTGATACTACCATAGAACCGAACCACATCGAAAATGGCCAAAATAGCCAAAATAGCCAAAATAGCCCGGGTATGGATATTGTTTATCCTTACCGAAACATTAAGAACAATTTATTGACATATTTTCACGACCAATATCAACCGGTCGAGGATGAAAATTTGATCTATTTGAGTAAAGAAAGAAATCAATATCCGATCACCTGGCAGCCATTCGGTGTATCTGTTGAACCTGATAACGCTGATACAAATATATATACAGACATAAACATCAAAGCTGAAGATACAATGATCAATTTCAATAATGCATTTGGTGTTGTGGACAATAATAAAATTACTTACAAGAATATTATCAATGGTTGTGATGAACAATATACGGTTCTACCAAACAAGTTAAAACACGACCTTGTGCTCAATCGGAATCCAGAAAAGATCATTTTTTCGGAGATCGATCCAGATCCTGAGATAGAATATTTTTTTAATTATTATGGGATATTACAGTTACCATACAATTTAGCACCATGGGTAGATGATGATGCAAAAATGAGTACATTTGAAACAGTTCAACCTATCGAGCTCCGTACGCGTGATGGTGAAACAATTTACCGGATCGCAAGCCCGATCGCATATGAACAAAATGAACCCGATAACCTGATCAATTGTAGACATGTTCTGGTCCCACTGGGAATGACCGTTGAAAATGCTCGACCTCGAACAACAGAAACACAAAAACCAACACAATCTCAATCTCAATCACAAACATCAGGATCAGGAACAAAATATTTGCCAGAACAAGCGCCCTGGACCCGGACACTTTTGATCTTAAAAACCGATCTTAATTGGCTAACCTCATCTGCGCGTAATTATCCAATAGCTATCGATCCTGATATTGAGATACCTGACGATGAAAAAGGCTTATTTGGGTATGATACATATCTTGTAAAAGGTAACGAGACAGACTCACAATGGACCGATTCCAATTTTGGAAAAAGTAAAGAACTGAAGGTATCACTTGCCGGGCCATCAATTTATTCAAAACAACATTTATATCATCGAAGTATTCTAAAATTCCCCGGGATCACTTCCATAATCTCAAAGCATGCCCAGATACTTGATGCCAGGCTTGTTTTGTTTTCCAAAGGTGAAAGCGCGAGCATTTCCATATCGATCTTCAAATTAAACGATAATTGGATAGAAGGCGAGGGCACGGAAGCCAAGCCGGGCAAAATAGGTGCCACTTGGAATAGGTCGGGTTATAATATCTGGTCCGGTGGTAACTATGACGGCCATAATATTAACGCCGACACAGTCCTGGTCAGTGAACCTCTTGATTATAATTGGAATATTGCAGATATTGTAAGTGATTGGATCAAGGCCCCGACCACGAATTATGGACTGTTATTGACGGGAACTGACGATGAAGATATTGTTAAGGTATTTCACTCCTCGGACGCACCAGTGCCTTCGGTAAGGCCCAAGATCATTATAAATTATAACACACCACCGCGGTTTACCGGACTGGATACGATCATTGTCAATGAAGATGGGTCGAAAGTAGTTGATATGTTAGACATTTTTTATGACCCGGATATCGCCACACCCAAAGACGAATTAACCTTCAAGCTGTGGAACGGCACGGGGTTTGCCGAAAATGGGATATATTCAAGTGAGAATATTACCGTGGATCTGAGATCTGATGACAAACTGTATCTAAAGCCCGAGGGTTCTGAAAAGCCTGGATATGATGTTATACCTGTTCGTGTCAAGGACCGGCATATTAAGTACTGGCTCGAAATACCGTTAATTGTGAAGGTCACAGCGGTCAATGACCCGCCGAGGATAGTAAGCATCGGGAGCCATGTAGTTAGAAGAATTGATAATACGGTGGAGTTTACAATAATGGAAGATGAGCCAATAACATATTTTATTGAGGTGGAAGATCCCGATAATCCCGAATTCGACACGAACCTAATTTCTAATCGGAGCGAGGGGGCACCTGGTGATCTGGAGTTTAGGTGGGAAGCAGAAAAAACTTCTTTATTCACGATCAGTGATGAAAATCCGGATTATCAAGATTCCGAGAAACCTGCATATCTAACCTTTAACCCTGACAATGATCTCGTTGGTATGCTTTACATTAATATTACAGTTTATGACACTGTCTGGTATAAACCAACCGTGTACTCGAATTTTACTATAACACGCGAGGTGTCAAGCCACACGGTCATGTTGATTTTCACAATTGAAAACACCAATAACCCTCCTGTAGATGCCAGGATTTTGGAACCTAAACCAAATAGCGAATTCACCGCAGATGACATTATAACAATGAAAGGCCGTTGCAATGACCCTGATCTTCTGGTGCCGGATTCCACCGAGGAATTGACATATACTTGGCACTCGGACCTTGACGGGCCACTGGCGATTGGCAAGGAAGTTCAAACACAATTGTCAAAAGGTGTACATACGATTACTCTTAGTGTAGAGGATAGTAATGATAGATTGACCGAAGTTAACAATACAGTGATAATTCGCAATCGTGCAACCCTAAAACAATCGAACTGCACTCACGAATTCATTGATGTCGAGGAAGATGTGCTGTGTTATTATTATTCAACATTTGGTGAAAATGAAGAGTTCAAAGTTGAACGTGGGAATTTTCCCGAATTTAATATATATATTGACATTATCGAATTGACCAGTATTCGTTATAAGAATTATCTGGTCATAAATTTAACAGTTAAACAAGATATGTCGATCCAGTTGGATTCAAAGAATTTTAGGTATAGATTTTCCATATATCTTATGAAACCTGGACACGAAGAGGCGGTTATGGACCTAACCAATGTTAGATTTGACAGTCGACGCTTCGAATCATTATACAGTCCTGACCCGTCTCAATATTATGGAATGTTCAATTTAAATGATGGTGAGATCATCAAAAATGGTCGGAGATTGTCCATTACCAAGCATCTAGGTGACCTGGAAAATGGTGAAGGTATCGATGAAAAATTACAATCTGACTTTTCGATCTTTGCAACGATCAAAGTAGAATTACGACAACACCCTGGTGACAGTTTCGAGCATGTGATCTGTTATGAGTCTGCGGGATATGGTGCACAACCCGCACCTGTGCCCAAAGCTGGTGTTGCGAGTGAACCTGACAGCAAAGAAGACACTGTTCTTAACACTATACTGATGGCAATTGTGCTCGTAATAATATTAATTTTTATCTTATCAATACTATTTCTTTCCCGCCGAAAAAAACATGAAACGAAATCCGATGCAAATATTTATGACACGACCCAACTCGGTACGGGTATGAATATGCACCTGGGCTTCGGCAGCGCCCCCATGCCAACCACAGCGCCACCACCACCATCTACATCACCAAAATCATTGACCATGCCGCCACCCATGCCGCCGCCACCGCCGTTTATGCCTTTACCTATGCCTATGCCCATGCCTATGCCCATGCCCATGATGTCTATGGGTCCGGGCGGTCGTCCTGGGCCAGGAATCGGAATGGGAATGCACGGGCCGGGTATGGGGCTGGGTCACAGAACTAGCGGTACATTGACATTCAAACGACCAATGCTACCATCAGGTCCGCCAAGGACGCCGATGAAGTTAAAAAAGAAGTAGAATATAATTTAATATTTTTTTCTTATATGGTATAGCACAAGAATAAAGAGAATAACAATAATGAGAAATATCATTGTTATCCCCATCAATACTAATGAAAAGAATTGATCATTATCCTCTTTTTCTTGGTCAGGTTCTTCACGGTTAAGGGGGGTGGTAGTTTGATTTTTAATGTCAAATTCTGTTTCATCACCATGGGTATGAGAACTTTCACCAAAACCAATATCTCTTATGTAAAATTTGGAGATCACGAAATATGTTCCCTCAGGCAGAACCGATAGATTTACATTAACTGCGAACCAAGATCTATTCTGTTCAGACCATGTAAGCTCGTATGTTAAGATCGTGCTTTCATTTTCAAGATATCTGATCTCAAAATAATATTCATTTGCTTCAGCGCCGGAAATGTTTTCATATTGGCTGTTACTGCACCAGGCGGTAATATTCACCAAATTTAAGAGGTTAGTGTTATTATTAAATATACTGTCTGGCTGGTGCACCACTATTATATGTTCGAGTTTGAACCAGTGTTTATTCTCAATACCTGACAAACCTCCAAAACCTATTCCCTCACCATACCTATGTTTGAATTGACCCACTACCATATAATCATTCGATAGCCAATTCGATACATTCAATGTTGGTAAATACCAATAATTTTCTATTGCTGACCAGATCAACTCGTAAGATCTATTTTTAAGTTCGGAACCCAACCCACCAATATAACCCATAGGCGGTTCATACCAATAGACAATTACTCTGTGCTCGATCATCAATGAATCGTTCAATGGTTTTTCCGATATTGTTTGATTGGAACAAGTAATCCCTTTTATTGATAACGTCTGGCGATATCCATTGGTGTATTCGATTTGTGGTAGACTGACATTTAATTTATATGGGATCTTCGGTTTAATTTCGATCTCTATGATCTGGCTCCAGTGATCGTTTATACCCTTTGACTTGATCGAAGAGTTGGGTACAAGATTCAGATGTGCAATAAAATAATAGTAACCGGGCCGTGAAGGTATGGTAATAGTGGTGTTGAAGATGCCCGTCGCTCCCGCTTGGAATGAGGTTATCTGTTCCGAATGGTTGATAATGTCCGGGTCTTGACCCCAGTATACCTCGGTATGGTTGATAGTACCATCGGTAAGTGCTAGCCAGGTGATATTGAATTGCTCGTTACAAAATGCGGGAGGTGTATAATTTTGGATATTAACGATATTATCTGCTTTATTTACAATCTTGGTATGAATGATCGTGCTATACCAAAATTTGCTGCCGGAAATTGTGTTTTCATTATTCGCTACCGACCACGAATCATTTGTACGCGAGTGTACAAAATACGACTGCGGCGATAAACCGGGTTCAGGATCGTTTTGCACTACCGCATTTTGGTCAACCTGTGCACAGGCCACAAAATAATAATCGTCGGGTTTTTCTGGCATTTCAAGCTCTTGCACGAAATATTTACCGTTCCAGTGGCTATTTCCAGCTTGTACAAGCGTGGAATACTCGTAATTATTTATTGGATCAGGATCGGAACCATACAGAATTGTAGTGTTTGTAACTTCAAAAGAACCGTTGACATACCAACTAAGATCAAGTTTTTCTCCTGTAACCGTAATATCCGGAATATTATTCGAGCCCAAGTTACGCCAGGTTAAATATGGCTCGGCAAGATCGATCATCACCAGAGCCATCCGGATATTTTGTGGAATGAATCCTCCCACTTGACCATTTGGGGCCGTTATCTCTTCGGGTGATCCTAATTTACCCTCACTAGGACTTTTGGTTGTGGAGATCTCTATACCCATCGCTATTGAGCGTAAACCAGTGGTATTAAATCCTGACTCGACGTGCGAAGTATCCCAACCTGAAGCATATGCATAGTCTGACCATGCACCGAACACACCGCCCGAATAAAACGCCTGGTTCGCAGGACCATACGGGTATTTGATACTTCCCCCTGCGTAATTGCTCATCAGTTTTGCGACATTGTAGAAAGCAGCATCATCCGGTGACTCATCTGTGCCCGTATCGTGTATTGGTGTTCCCCAGGCATAATATATCAAGTGATCACCGCTATGCCATGTCAAGGCAAGTATGAACAAATGCCGATTTGACAGCTCGGCCACGGCGCGTGCGCCTACGGTTGTAAGCGGGATATTGCCTGACGCAATACCATACGGGTAATCGCGATTCAGGTCCTCACCAAACGGATCTTCACGCACATTATTCTCCCAACCCCAAGGGTTTATCACGGGCATGATATAGATCTCACGATGGTCCAGAAGATAGCGTATAGTGGCATTTGATTCGTAATTCTGTAGTAAAAACTCCATGAGATAATACGGTGCCTCAACACTGATGGGTTCGTTACCATGATGGCCGCCGATAAATAATACCTCGGGTTTATTGAATCCACGACTTTCGTTTGTGATCCGGGCATACCATATCTTATATCCATCTTTGCACTCGGGAAGGCCAAATTCGGCCTGGGCGCTATACAACTCGAATAGATCGGGATAAGTATTGTTGAGCGATCTCATGTCTGAAACCAGCTCAGTGTAGTTATGATAAGTGTATGTTGTGTTCTGGTTGCGGGTGGAACTGCCGAAAGTAGTAGGGAAAACATTCGAAGAATGGTAAATAGCACGATCAGAATGATCATTGTATTCTATTGAATGTATATTAGCCCAGATGGCAGAAATAAGGGTTAAAACTAGGAATATTGCAAGAACATACCGGAAGATCGAATGAGAAGATCGTATTTCTGTCATGATATTAGATATAACACAGATAAAGTAGAAAAAATCTTCGATATATAAAAAAATGCTTCGCAAAACGACTAATAAATAACGCATTTTTTATTATATTATTCCTTCCAAATTTATCAATAAACGGTAGACCACTTCACAAATATCTAATTAGTTATAGAATTGATTTTAATCGATAGCCACATCTC
>JAEHCK010000074.1 GCA_020696345.1 Thermoplasmata archaeon
AAAATGGAATTCTAAGCTTCATCAATTTTTTTCAAAAATTGTTTCGAGCTAAAAATTCTTTTAATTGGAATGTTATTAGATATAGAATTTTTACCCCCCTAACAAAAATAAGAATTAAATATTAATCTATCTTATTTTTGTGCAGAACCCCTTAATTATATTCATCCCAGCTCTTCACATGCAATTTATCTAATGGGACCCTATAGATCGCCTCGGCAAAGCGTTTTGCCAATTGTAAATTGGTTATCAATGGTACATTAAAGTCAACAGCTTTGCGCCTGATCAAATAGTCATTATCAAGTTCTTCCTTTTCGATATTCTTTGGTATATTTATTACCAGGTCAATTTTACCATCGGCAATATAACTTAATGTATTCGGCTCCTTTTCCTCCAACGGCCAGTATAGAACCTTTGATCTTATCCCATTTGCCTTCATAAACTCTGCAGTGCCTTTCGTGGCATAAAAATTATACCCCATTTTTTTAAGTTTTCGGGCACTATTTATGAATTCCGCCTTGCGCTCGATAGGTCCGGTAGATAATAAGATATTCTTTTCAGGTATCTTGAAACCAACCGAGATCAAGCTCTTCAAAAACGCCTCGTTAAAATCATCACCCAGGCATGCAACTTCACCCGTGGATACCATCTCCACACCCAAGATCGGGTCCGAGCCTTTTAGCCTGACGAATGAAAATTCCGGCGCCTTTACACCAACATAATCCAGATCAAAAGAGGATTTATCCAATCTTGGCACACGCTTACCCATCATGACATTTATAGCCAGATCGATGAAATTTATCTTGAACACTTTCGAAACAAATGGAAAGCTGCGCGATGCACGCAAATTGCACTCTATCACCTTTACATCATTGTCTTTGGCAATGAACTGTATATTGAACGGCCCGGTAATTTTCAATGATCGGGCAATTTCTCGTGCGATATTTTTTATGCGCCGCATTGTCTCTAGATATGTTCTCTGCGGCGGCAGAACCATGGTGGCATCACCCGAATGCACACCGGCGTTCTCGACATGTTCGGAGATCGCATAACAATAAAGTTCACCAGACTTGGCCACAGCATCGATCTCTATCTCCTTGCCGCCTATGATAAATTTACTAATAACAACGGGGTGCTCCTTGCTAACCTCGGACGCCTTTTGAAGGTATCTTTTTAATTCTTTTTTACTGAGAACTATACTCATTGCCGCTCCGCTGAGAACATAACTTGGCCTGATCAAAACAGGATAACCAACTTTGTTTGCAAACTTTTCTGCCTCCAGGACGCTCGTTAACTCATTCCATTCAGGCTGGTCTACACCTAATTCATCTAGTAATTTAGAAAATATATGCCTGTTTTCCGCACGATCGATATCAATTGGAGTTGTTCCAAGTATCGCCACACCATTATTGTGTAATGGTAATGCCAAATTGTTCGGAATTTGTCCACCCATAGATATTATCAATCCCAATGGCTGCTCATTGTCGCATATATCCAAAACACGCTCAAAGGTCAGTTCTTCAAAATATAATTTATCACAAATATCATAATCAGTACTAACTGTTTCAGGGTTGCAGTTGATCATGATCGTAGTATAATTTAATTTTCTCAAGGCCGTTACAGAATTTACACAACACCAGTCAAACTCTACAGACGAGCCGATACGGTACGCGCCACCACCCAAAACTATCACTTGATCTTTTTCTTTGAACTCTAGGTCGTGGCTGTTGGCATTATATGTCATGTATAGATAATTGGTCTTGGCGGGAAACTCCGCGGCCAGCGTATCTATTTGTTTTACCCAGGGAATAATATCCAATTGCTTTCTTTTATTTCTTACACTCATTTCTGTATTCATTAAAATGATCGCCAATTGCTTATCTGAAAAACCATTTTGTTTTGCATCCTTGAGCAGCTCTTCAGGCAGATCATTCAGTTTGTAACGTTTCAATTTCTTCTCAAGATCAACTATATTTTTCATCTTATTAAGGAACCATGGGTTTATTTTTGAAAGTTTAGATATATTCTCAACCGAATAGCCGTTTTTAAGTGCCTGGGCAACGGCAAACATCCTTCGATCTGTGGGTTCACGAAGCTCGGAATCGATATTGGAGAATGTAAGGTCATTGCATATCAGGCCATTCATGCCCATGTCCAACATACGGATCGCTTTTTGCACTACCTCCTCGAATCGTCTACCAATTGCCATTACTTCTCCTACGGATTTCATCTCCGAACCGATGAAGCGGCTCACTTTTCGAAATTTCTGCAGATCCCATCGCGGATACTTCAGAACGATATAATCCAAAGCAGGTTCAAAACATGATGAGGTCTCCTTGGTGATTATATTTTCCAACTCGGTAAGACTATATCCTAGAACTAACTTTGTCGCGATAAATGCCAATGGATAGCCTGTTGCCTTTGACGCCAAGGCTGAACTTCTGCTTAACCTGGCATTGACCTCGATTATCCGGTAATCTTCCGAGTTGGGGTCCAACGCAAATTGGATATTACACTCTCCGATAATGCCGAGATGACGGATCACCTTGATAGATATCGCACGTAACTTGAAATTTTCCGAGGCTGATAAGGTTTGAACCGGCGCAACCACTATACTTTCCCCGGTATGGATACCCATGGGATCCACATTCTCCATGGAGCAAATAACTATACAATTATCAAACTGGTCACGGACCACTTCGTATTCGAGTTCTTTCCAACCCTCCAAATATTCCTCGATCAAGATCTGGCTCGTGAATGCAAACGCTTTATTCGTAATATCAATTAATTGATCCTTATTATATGCAACTCCGGATCCCAAACCACCTAATGCATATGCAATCCGGCACATAACAGGATACCCTATCTTTTCAGCAATAGATATCGCTTTCTTTGTAGTAGTCGCCGCTTGACTGGTCGGCACATTCAGCTGTATCTCCTTTATCTTTTTTACGAATAACTCCCTATCTTCCGTGTTCAAGATCGATTCGATGGGTGAGCCTAAAACTTCCACCTTATTTTTATCTAACACACCGGATCTTGCTAGTTCCAGACCAACACTTAACGCGGTCTGGCCGCCAAAGCCTAATAATATTCCGTCCGGCCTTTCTTTTTCAATTATTTTTTTAACAAAATATGGTTCAAGCGGTAAGAAATACACCTTATCCGCCAAATCATCAGATGTTTGGATAGTGGCGATGTTCGGATTGATCAACACTGTTTTAATACCTTCTTCTTTCAATGCTTTTATTGACTGGCTGCCCGAATAATCAAATTCACCCGCCTGACCGATCCGTATTGCCCCGGAACCCAAGATCAATACTTTTTTTAATTTCTTGTTCATTCCATCGCCCTCAAAAATAGATCAAACAAAAATTCCGTGTCATCAGGCCCTGGTGATGCTTCGGGATGAAACTGCGCACCGAAAAATGGTTTGGAGATATGGATTATTCCTTCATTTGTTCCATCATTATTATTATTGAACCATTCGCGCCAATCTTGCGGTAAACTATTCGAATCGATCGCATACCCATGATTCTGTGCGGTGATATAACATCGTTTTGTACCCATTTCCAGACATGGTTGATTTTGACTGCGGTGGCCGTATTTCAATTTGTATGTATTTGCTCCAGCAGCTAAACCCAGGATCTGCGAACCCAGACAAATACCAAGAATGGGTATATTGCGAGACATTGCAGATTTGACATTTTGTATGGTTTCTTTACATTGTTTCGGGTCTCCCGGACCGTTCGAGATCACGATGCCTGCAACATCTTTTATCGAATCATCATCGAAAAAGTTATAGTCCCATGGACACTGGATAACAGTGAAGTTCCGCCGTAAAAATGCCCGGATTATATTATTTTTTACGCCACAATCGATTATTATTACTTTTTTCTTTCCCGTCTTGTATTCGATCTTCTCTTTGACACTCACCTCGGCTACAAGATTTCTATTGTTCGGGTCTTTGAACTTAAGCTTCGAGCTTTGATCATTATTATTATTATCCAAAATGATCTGTCCCAACATAGTTCCCTGGTGTCGCAATTTCTTTGTCAATTCTCTGGTATCTATACCAAATATTCCCGGAACATTATACTCTTTTAACCAGGCAGATAAGGATCTCTTAGCGTTCCAATGAGAATATTTTTCGGAATATGTAGTAACGATCAATCCCTGAACCTGTATCTTATCCGACTCAAAATACTTCAGTAAATTATATTCTTTCTCATTACCCGGCACACCATAGTTTCCTATTAATGGATATGTTAGAACAAGAATTTGACCTCTGTATGACGGGTCGGTTAGGCTTTCGGGATAACCCACCATACCCGTATTAAAAACAACCTCTCCCGACACTTGTGTGGGAGAGCCAAATGAATAACCATGAAAAACTGACTTATCCTCCAGAACTAGCTTAATTGCTTTCTTATTTGCCTCCAATGTCCGAAATTCCCCCTGATTAATGGCTTGCGGTTCCTTATTTTGCAAATTAAACAATTTAGCATGAAGTAAACTAATTTGGGGTAATAACATCTTAGAATAAAAAGTATGGCTTAAATAATTATTAAATAGCCTCTTGGATCTTTTTTCAACAAAAGATGATGGTACCGCATGGGTGGAGTATAATAATCCCTGACCCCTAACCCATAATTATATTCGGGCTCGGGCTCCACTTCGTTAGGCTCTGCATACATTCCGCTTGTCAGGCTCTACTTATATTTCGTTGGTTTAGGCTCGGGTATCATAAGATATTAACCCCGAGCCTATTTCAATAATAACATATCAGAGCCCGATCCTATTATATTTCAATAAGTTAGGTTCGGAAATAACACTGAACAAATCCAAAAAAACTAATCAACCAATTTTACACCATCTCCCACCGAAATAGTATCACCCTGAATGACTTTTGTAAAGATGCCTTCCCGAGGCATTACACAATCACCCACGATTTTACGTATTTCACAGCCCGAATGGCATTCCTTGCCTATTTGTGTGACCTCGAGAATTACATCTTTTCCAATTCTAAGTTTATGGCCAATTGGTATTTTTACAAGATCTATGCCTTTGACCGTGATATTTTCTGCAAAATCGCCGTAATTTATCTCAACACCTTTGCCACGCATCTTATCTATGCTTTCCTCTGACAATAGACTGACCTGCCGATGCCAATCGCCGGCATGTGCATCACCTTCAAATCCTTTGTTTGTGATCTTAATAGATCTAACGGGCGTTTTTCGAACGCCTTTCTTGGTGCTAATATTTATTGAAACAACAACTCCATTGCTAACCATGGTCATGCGGCCCGGTAATGATCATTTGAATTTAAATGTTTTTGGAATATGGCCTTGATGATCTTCCGAAATCTTTATAATATAGCGATATGTTTCGCCAAGCATAAGGGCGGTTGTATGGATAAAAAAGCAATTGTAATATTTAGTGTTTTGATCATTATCGGGGCGGTAATAGCAACCAGATTTGTATTGATCGGAAAAGAGAACCTATCGAAAAATGAAGAAGTAACCACATTAACCATCTTTCATGCCGGCAGCCTCTCCGGACCATTCGATGAACTGGAGAAAGATTATGAAGATAAATATGATAACATTGATGTCCAGCGAGAATCGGCAGGCAGTGCAGATACAATTCGTAAGGTCACGGACCTGGGGAAGGTCGCTGATGTTGTTGGTTCAGCCGATTATACTCTGATCCAAAGCATGATGATCGACAACGAACCACCTTATGCGGAATGGTACATACAATTCGCAGTTAATCGATTAGTAATAGCATATACCGATAAAAGCTCTGCAAACAATGAGATAACGGCAGACAACTGGCCAGAGATATTCGCTCGGGATAATGTGAATTTTGGTTTCTCGAACCCGAATGCCGACCCCTGTGGCTACCGTGCATTGATGCTGATCCAGCTGGCCGAGAAATATTACAACCAGTCAAATTTGTTCGATGACCTTGTTGAAAGTCATTCATCGATTAAAGTTGTACAAGATCAAGAGAATTTCACGATCAATGCGCCGGAAAACCTGGATCCGGATAAGTCCATCATGATCCGACCGAAAGAGACCGACCTTATGGCGCAACTTGAAGCCGGTGAGCTTGATTACCTTATCATTTACAGGAGTGTTGCCTATCAACACCGCGATTCTCATGTAAAATTCCTGGAACTTCCAAAAGAAATAGATCTTAGTGATGCCGCACTTGCATACTATTATGGTAACGTTTCACTCCAGCAATACTCCGATCTGGAGGACAAGGGTGAAGGCAAGGGCAAATTGATCAAAGCAAAACCGATCGTCTATGGCATCACCATCCCAAGTAATGCCGAACACAATAAAGAAGCGGAAGACTTCGTCAAGTTACTGCTTGGAACCGTTGGACAGGCAATCTTGAATGATCTGGGTCAACCACCCATTGTTCCCGCTCGGGCCAGTGATATTAGTAAGATCCCTGACACGTTAAAGGAATTTGTAATTCAGGAATAATATATGAAGGGAAGAATAGTGAAAAAGAAAAAGATAGATATTAAAAACAAGATCCGGAATAAAATACTGGACTTCCTGAGTAGATTCAATTCCACTGCTGTCTTGCTGTTTATTAGTCCATTTTTCGTACTGGCTATACTTAATGAAGCATATATGCTTGCGGTAGTTCTATTTATTGTACCGATACTTATAGTCTTCATCCGCAGGAACGATCATTACATGATCTTCATACCATCACTGGTATATGCATTCTATCAATTCGTATTAATGATCGTAGTGCCGTTTTTCATTAAATTATATAACTACATCGAAATCGCCCTGTCAGGTACAGAGGCCATACTTGTGATGCTGTTGGTTTGCATCGCCATTGTATGGCTTGCAATGAAAGTTCCAACTATCAAACTTTGGAAACTTGGCAGGGTCAACCTGTCTATCGTATTAGCAAAGGGTCTTGGAACACTTCTTATCATTTTCATTCTTGAACCAATTATCTCGCTCATAGCCGCAGAAGATCTCAATACATTAGCAGATACATGGGCAGACCCCAATGTGACTTCAGCAATTTGGCTAAGCGTATCAATGGCATTTCTTGCAACATTAGCATCGGTCATTCTTGGGATACCGCTTGGATATCTACTGGCACGGCGTGACTTTGCAGGTCGTTCGGTTATACAAGGGATCGTCGATATACCTATTGTTATACCACATACTGTGGCAGGCATTGCACTACTGACAGTCTTTGGTGTAAACGGAATAATTGGCGCACCACTCGAAGAACTCGATATCAGATTTATCGATGCATGGCCGGGCATTGTAATAGCTATGATGTTTGTATCCGCACCATTCGTGATCAATTCGGCCAGGGATGGCTTTGCTGCGGTCGACCCAAGGTTCGAGAATGTTGCACGTAGTCTTGGAGCCAACAGAATTCAGGCTTTTTCAAAGGTGTCATTCAGATTATCGTTTAGGTCAATAATCTCGGGTGCAATAATGTCCTGGGCAAGGGCAATTAGCGAATTTGGCGCTATAATCATTCTAGTGTATTTCCCGATGGTGGCGCCTACTCTGATCTACGATCGTTTTACATCGTTCGGGCTCATGGATTCACGGCCAATAGCTGTTCTTCTTGTTCTCGTTTGTCTGTTTATATTTATAACCCTTAGGATATTTTCCGGGACAGGTTCAGTTAGACAAAGACATCTCCCCAGAGGTGGTGGAGTATGATAACCTTAGATAATGTTTTCACCCGGTGGGATGGTTTTACAATTGAAGATATCAATCTAAAAATAAACGAGGGTGAATACTTTGTGATCCTTGGACCAACTGGTGCAGGTAAAACATTGTTACTCGAACTCATCGCCGGTTTTTGGGAACCCGACAAAGGAGTGATCGAGATGTTTGGAAAGGATGTAACGCAAATACCACCAGAGGAGCGTGAGGTTGGTTTTGTTTACCAGGACTATATGCTCTTTCCACATCTCAATGTTAAAGAAAACATAGCCTTTGGCCTGAGATTAAAGAATGTCCATCCCGATAAGATCACAGATCGTGTAAACACGATCGTAAAAACTCTTGGCATTTATGACCTGTTAGATAGGGATGTTTCAACACTCTCAGGTGGTGAGGCGCAGCGTGTAGCATTGGCAAGAGCGCTAGTATTGAAACCCAGAGTTCTCCTTTTAGATGAGCCGCTCTCTGCTTTGGACCCGAATGTTCAAGATAAGGTCAGAGGTGAAATAAAGAAAATACATAAAAGATTTGGAATTACAATAATACATATCACACATAATCGAGAAGAAGCTATGATCTTAGGGGACAGGATTGCAGTCATGGGTAAGGGCAAAATATATCAAGTTGGAGTTCCTGCGGAAATATTCCGAAGACCGGCCTCACATTTTGTGGCTGAATTTGTGGGAGTACAGAACATACTCACAGGTAACATTAAGAAAAAGGGCAGGATAGAGATCAAGGGGCTAACCGATGGTGTCATATTCACATCATCTTCTATGACTGGAAAGGCTAAACTTGCCATACGACCGGAGGATATAATAATATCACCGAAAAAGATCACCACGAGTGCAAGAAACGTATTACGTGGAAAGGTAATTTCAATGGTGGATAAGGGCACGGTCATGAGTGTGGAGGTCGATGCTGGCCAACCGATCACGGCCTATATCACCCGAGAGTCCCTGGAAAATCTTAACATTACACTGGGCCAGCATATATATTTGGTATTTAAAGCACAGAATGTGCATCTATTTCAGCAATGAATAATGAACAATGAACGAAAATGATTATGAGATGATCACATATGGAAGATAATTACGGAAGACCAGTTAAAAACATTCGTATCTCATTACTCGATGAATGTAACCTTAATTGCTATTATTGCCATCATGAGGGGCAGTCTGCAAGCAAAATAACAATGACCCCCGAGGAGATCGAAAAGATAATAATGATCGCTGAGAAACTCGATATCAAAAAGATCAAATTCACTGGTGGTGAACCGCTCATTAGAAATGACATAATTGATATAATCGCCCGTGCCAGCAAATACATGGATGATGTGTCTATGACCACGAACGGAACATTATTGGCCCCATTAGCAGACGAACTCTATAATGCAGGTTTAACGCGCATTAATGTGAGCCTTGACACACTGGATAAGAAAAGATATAAAGAGATCTCGGGAACGGACAAGGTTGACCGGGTTTTAGCGGGCATAAGAACCGCGGTTACTGCAGGGTTGAACCCTGTCAAGGTAAATATCGTGGCATTTTCCGATACCGGGCATGATGATCTGATGAGAACTGTAGATGAGGTTTGGAATTTGAATGCAATTCCACAAATAATAGAACTGGTTGATCTGAATGGTGTTAGCAGCTCTGATATTTCTCACGTAGAGGACTTTATTTCATCCAAGGCGATCAAGGTAAGGGAGCGAAATATGCATAGACGGAAAATATATACCTTAGAAACATCAAATGGTGAACTCAAAGAAGTTGAAATAGTCAGACCTATGCATAATACTGTATTCTGCGCTAATTGTTCACGCATACGTGTCACGAATGATGGGCTTTTAAAACCCTGTCTCATGCACAATAATGGATTGGTGGACATATTGACTCCTCTAAGGAGGGGTGCAAGCTCGGAAGAATTGATCGCACTTTTCCAAAAAACCGTAAAAAACCGTGTTCCATACTGGAGATGATAAAATGGGAATGATAGATGTTTCCGATAAAAAAGTAGTATTACGAACAGCCGTAGCAGAGGGAAGACTGACACTTAAAAAGGATACGATAAAAGCGATCCTGGAAGGGCAGATCAAGAAAGGTGATCCGTTCAAAACCGCAGAAGCGGCTGCATTACATGCAGTTAAAACCACATTCATTCAGATCCCGCACTGCCACCCGATACCCATTACATCAGCCAATGTCAAATTCTCTATTGATGATATGGCAGTTATTTGCACATGTGAAGTTAAGGCTGAGTACAAAACCGGAGTAGAAATGGAGGCCTTGACAGGTATTGCATTGGGTCTGCTAACTGTTTGGGACATGGTAAAGTATTTGGAAAAGGATGCTGCGGGCCAGTATCCATCAACGACGATCCATGGTATAAAGGTAATTAAAAAGATAAAAGAGGAATAGATCTGTGGGGGGTTAATTCTGGGCGCAAAAGACCATAAAGAGCATTCGATAAAAGATATTGGCTTTGCATTGGTAACTGTCAGTGATACCCGTACAAAAGATACCGATACCAGCGGCGCATTGATCACCGAACTTGTCCATAACGCCGGCCACAGGGTCGTGAGCTACAACATAGTAAAGGACGATAAGGAAGAGATATTAACAGAAGCACGAACTTTATTATCATCGAATAATGTGCAGGCGATAATATTTTGCGGCGGTACTGGCATCTCGGCACGCGATGATACAATCGATGTAATTAAACCAATATTCCATAAAGAATTACCAGGGTTCGGTGAAATTTTTCGCGTAATGAGCCTGGAAGATATCGGAAGTGCAGCGATCATGAGTCGTGCAACCGCAGGTGTAGTGGATGGAAAGGTTATATTCTGTATCCCTGGCTCACGCGGTGCAGTTAAACTTGCACTTGGAAAATTGATCTTGGAGGAGTGCGGTCACATTTTATGGGAGGTCCAACGATGACCAAGCAAACAAAGACAAATGCAATGAAACCATTTAAAGAACTAATAGATTTTGAAAGTGCAAAAAAGATCATCATGGATAATACCAGTAAAATAAAAAACACAGAAATAATACCTCTTAACGATGCATATGGAAGAGTTTTAGCAGTATCGGTCACTTCATCAATTAACGTGCCGGGCTTCAAACGCGGCGCTATGGACGGGTATGCGGTTATTGCAAAAGACACATTTGGCGCTAGCAGAACCAACCCGAAACAGCTGCAATTAATTGGCAAGGTATTTGCAGGGCAAACACCAAACGTTCAGGTGAATGAGCAAACATGCATACAAATCTCAACCGGCGCACCCATGCCTGACGGTGCGGATGCGGTTGTAATGGTGGAAGAAACCTCGATCACGGATGATCAAGTGACCATATACAAACCGGTTTACCCGGGCGCACATGTTTCTGCAGCTGATTCGGACATTGTCAAGGGTATAGAAATGTTAGAACCAAATACATTGCTCACACCGCCAAAGGTTGGTGTCCTGGCCGCTCTTGGCTTGGATAAAATAGAAGTCTACTGTCGCACAAAGGCAATAATATTTCCAACAGGTGATGAAATAATACCTCCGGGTAATAAATTGAAATATGGCAAGATATACGACATCAATTCATATACGGTACGTAGTTTAATGCGAAGTGCGGGTGCAGATGTATATATCGATAAGATAACCGGCGATACCCGAGAAGAGCTGGCGGTTTGTATAAAAAAGGCGCGGGAATATGATTATGCCGTATTCATGGGTGGGAGCAGTGTTGGTGAACGTGATCTGATACATGATATGGTCAGTGAGAATGGACAACTGTTATTCCATGGTATAGCGTTGAAACCGGGTAAACCAACGATATGTGGTCTGGTTGGCAACACCATGGTTTTCGGCATGCCAGGATACCCCACCTCATGTCTGGTAAATGCTTATGTTCTTGTTCTACCGTCAGTAAGAAAAATGGGTAGACTGCCAATAGAGAATCGTAATGAAGAGGCAATTTTATCTGAAAATATCGTATCTACGGTTGGAAGACATCAGATAATGACCGTCAAGGTTGAGGATGGATATGCAATTTCAACGTTCAAGGAATCGGGTGCGATCACAAGCATGAGCTATGCTTCGGGATACATTGAAATACCGGCAAATACCGAATTTCTGGAAAAAGGGGCGAAAGTCAGAGTGAATTATTTTTAAGGTTGAAAAAATGCAGATTTTGTAATAATTTATCAATTAACCATGTATACTTATAAAATAGCCCATGATCCCGGGATTAATACATTAAACAAAAACCAAAATACTATTGGTCCCATTTCCCTAAACATGATGGAACAAGAGCTGCAGTTGATCGATCTAGACATTCCGGAACTGGGTTATTTAAAATTCATATCCTCATGGTTATACCGCGGTTCCGAAGGTACGTTTTTGATGGATCCCGGTCCGACATGTACCATACCAATATTACTAAAAGCACTTGACAGGTACCAAGTAAAAGATCTTGACTGGATATTACTTACCCACATTCACCAGGACCATGCGGGCGGTCTCGGCGACCTTATCGGAAAATATTCAAATGCCAAGATTGTGTGCCATGAAAAAGGTGTAAAACATCTTGCAGAACCTTCGAAACTCCGGGAAGGGTCGAAGACCATACTTGGCGACGTTTCAAAGGTTTATGGGAATATCCTACCAGTACCAGGAAAGAAGATTCATGTGTTGGACGAAGTTCCATTCGGTGATGGTATTAAGGTCATCACCACCCCCGGCCATGCTTCTCATCATCAATGCTATGTATTCAAGAATTGGTTTTTCGCTGGCGAGCTCTTCGGAGCACATATACCAATGAAGTCGGGTTTGTATTTACGTCCAGCAACACCACATCGGTTCATTCTGGAGGATTATCTAGCTTCAATGGCCAAAATTGAAAAGTATCTTGACCCTAAAACTACAGTTTGTTTTGCACATTACGGTACTGCAAACAACTCAAAACATGTATTAATCTGTGCCAGAGACCAGCTTAAGCTCTGGGTTAAGATCATAAGGGAGCATAAGGATAAAAAAAATACTCAAGAGCTGATAGAAATTCTACTTGAGGTTGACCCGATATTCAGGAGATATAAAGAATTGGACTTGCAAATGCAAAAGCGTGAATGGCATTTTTCGGTTAACTCGATAATGGGTATTATCAAATATATAGAAGAAAAAAAAATGCTATGCAAAACGACTAATAAATAACGCATTTTTTTAAAGTAAAACTTTAAAAGTTAAATCTTAAACCACAACAATTTTTTATAAAAAAATTGTCTGTAACTAAGAATTCTTAAAAAATGCATTACAAATAACTCAGAATTCTTACCCAGTCAAAAGTTCTGATATTTATTATAAAAATATGCTTTTTTTTTAATATCAAGACACACATATAGTAAAGAGCTAATTTTGATTTATTGAATTAAAAGGTAATTAGATACACTGTAGGGTGGAGGCATAATAATCAATTATTCGTTTAATGTAAAAAAGCTGTTTCTTCTCGCGTACCCAATTCTCATATTATATGTATTGATATTTCGTGAAATGTACGATATCGTCGAGTCTGGCGAGGGTGAGTTCTATCCACTCGAGATCCTGTCCACAATCTTGGCAACCATCACCATTGTGCTCGCGTTCCTTCTGTTTTACGAAGACCGTAATGCCTCTGGTAAGAATGATAAATTGTATTTTGCACTAGTGATAGTTTTTATCGCCTATCTTCTGGCTGAAAGCAATTGGCTGCCTGGAAGGGAAACCTTGGTTGGAACGGCTTTGCTCGGCGTCATCACAATGATCGTATTCATATTCACATTGATCCGGACCTATCATGTAAATAAGACGATCTTCTTCCTATTTCTTTGCGGAATAATCTTCCTGGTCCTCGGAACTGCTGTAGACTTCATTCACGACAACCATATTGAGTTAACGTTCCAGATCCCCAGTGAGGAGGTCCTGGAGACTTTCGCGATACTGTTCTTTGTGCATTCCATGCTGCTTCTATATCTACATAACACTATGGATGACAATGGCAAGCATTGGTTCGATTTCGATCGGACCGGCCCCGCGGTCATTTTAGTTGGAGCGTTATCGGTCGGATTCGGTAATCGCCTGTTGATGTGCGATCACGGTGAGGTACCAGCCACCGAAATGATCGTCCTGGGCATATTGTTGTATGTGTTGGGATTGATCATGATCATATTATCGATCATGAACGCAGGGAAGAAAGAGAAAAAAATGCTTCGCAAAGTGAATGATAATTGATGCATTTTTTTAAAGTTAAATTTTAAAAGGTAAATTTTAAAAGTTAAAAGTAAGAATGTAAAGAGGGGAATGCAATTTATTATTACTGAGCAGGGGAAAGGAAACTCCCGCACTCTTACACCCACACACTCTCAACAACTGATCAATAAACCATTATCGCTGATTACGTTGGCCTGCGCGGTATATTTTCCTTGCCCTTCATCCTCATATCGATCGCTTTTGAGTGTTCAGGCTGGTATTCGACCTCTACGCCCTTAACCAACCTGCTCGGTTTAACAAATGATTCCTGAAATCTCTTGATCTTCAATTTGGCTCTGACCACGAAAACGATCATTATCACGCCAATAATAACTACAATAGCAGTAATGTACCAGATCATATCTTCGAGTTTAAACGCCGTTGACTTCTGTTCTTTTATGATCTCTATGTCCAATTGGATCGTATCCACCGCCGGGGTTTGGTTTAAACCGATCGCACCCAGAGAGGTGATCTTGACCTTTATCGAGTACTTCTTGAACTCAATACTTTCCGGTACAATAATAGTTATTTCTTGGGTTGATTCACTATTAGCATTTACTGTGATGTTCTTATTAATCTCGATGTGGCCCTCCCAGGTGGCATTCATAAATAACTCGAGTATATATGTATCATCACGATTACCTTTATTGAAAATTATAAATTCTATGGTTTTGCTCTGGGTAGGCTTTATCTCTATTTTATCCTTGGATCTTAAGGCAGCATCGAATCTATACATCGGATGAATTTGTTCGAAAGTGTTGACCGTGAAGTTCCGGATCGGCGATTCGAAAATACTATCGCCATATTTATTTTGCGCTTCTGACACTATTCGCCAATAATATTTGGTTCCGTATTCCAATGGTACTTCTATCGTATAATTATTCTTAATTGTTTTTTTCGATGCACGGTTATCCGGAACCCCATCATTATCATCATCAGTGCCTGGGTCGGTCCAATATTCAAATGTATAAGTTACCGGTTGCAGCAGCACATATGTATCGATCCACTCGAACAGCGGTGTGATCTCATTTATTATCGAACTGGGGTTTGGATAGATAAGAGTAACATCGGGGGTTTCATGAGTAATTCTCAATTGGTACGGTGTTGACTCGTAATATCCATTTCCGGCCACATCTTTTGCGCGCCATTTTATATAGTTATATTCACCATAATTAAAATCGATCTGAACTGCACTTTTAATGGTCGTTTTATTCACAGTTACAGGTAAACTCTTCCATGAAGACCAGTTAATAAAACCCGAAAACAATGTAGAATATTGTATAGTACCCCCATCAACACCACTGGTTACATCCGAAAGCTCGATCGAGCACGTGATCAATGAAGAATACTGCAGCTCATCAACCGGTGGTTGTGGGTTTTTGAACATGAGTTTTGTTGTATCCACGGGCACACTATATTTCTTCGATAAGGTATATTTATTCCTTACATTGTCTTGTCCACGCCAGCGTATCAGATTCTGAGAACTGTCCCCGTCCGGAAAGTTTATCTCTTTATAATATTCCACGATCGAACCATTTTGAACTATCTTGGGTTTATACCACCCCTGCCAGGCCTTACCGCCATTTGTTGAAAAATTGAACTCAACAGAGTCCTGATCTACCCCGGAGGTCAGGTTATCTGCAACAATGATACTGCATTTCACAAGTTGCGTAGTCTGCCATTGACCCGGGGTGGGTGAAACATCATAAAAATAAACACCATCGCCATCAACACTCAGGACGAATGGAATGGTTTCAATCAGGTTGAGCATTGCCAAGCCAGTTATGTCAAAAACATAATTAGGATTGACATCCGTATGATCTCCGGTTTGAGATGTGATTTGAATATACTTACCATATTCTGCGCTGTCGGTCCAGGTGTTGCCATGATCATCGGAGAGTATGATCCGACATTGATCGAGTGGTGGAACTATAATTGGTGAACCGCTGTATTTAACCTTTAGTCCTGACCAGGTTATATTCTCATTACTGCGAACCCAATCATTCTCTTGGAGGTCTTCGTTAACTTCTCCATCGACATCGAGCGTGCCAGTAAATTGTAATGACCTTACAACATTATATTCAAACTCAAATGTTACACTTAAATTAAAAGTCTCATTTTGGATAACAGTCACCTTCCATGAATGTTTGCCTTGGGTATCGGGCCCGGCCCAGCCAAAAGTTATATTGAAATCCAAATAGCCAAAATCTGGTGAGATCTTATAAAAACCAGCAGTCCCATAAGTTCTGGTAGTTGTTGACCGAGAATTCGTTGTTGTATTATGACCATACATTCTCGAGGCTGTCCGATTCCATTCACAGGTACCGAACAATTCATCGACAATATCGATCTTCACGGCACTTACATTTTCAAATGCATCCATATCATCTACCATAAATTGAAGAGTATATGGCTTGTAGCCGGCATAAATTGTCTTTCCATTGGGATCGTCCATATCTATCAGCTCAGGATCCCACATACCCCAAGTTGCGAACGAGCCGCGGACAGACTTACGGACGGAATTTCGTGAGTTTGATACTTGATCCTCATTGTCATCAAACTCATTTTGCTCGGTTTTACCAATGACGGGTGTGTGGTCAGATGAGGTTATATCGAATTTCATTGGCTGATACTGCACAATTAAATTCGTCGAGATAACAATGAATACTGTGAACAGGAGAATAAATATCCAAGCCACAATAGGTTTGGTCGAAAAAGTGTCCTTTTTTTTGATCAATAAATAATTATTGCATCTATTCATAGATATCCCAGCAAATGTAATGGCGATCATTTATATATATATGGTTCTTCTCCCGATTTAGGTAAAAAAATTATTATGTTGAGTTAGAATATAGGGGTCAGGGATCACAACTTTGGGGTCAGGACATTAGTGGGATAATGTTGAATTAAAAGAATTAAAAAAAAACCCTAAATTGTGACCCCTAAATTGTAACCCCTGACCCTAATATTGCCCAAATTCAGAGAAGAGGCATATATATTTGATACTTTCATAGAAAAATATTATTATTTAATTGTTCATTCAAAGATAAATATCATAATTTCAAAATTTACTATCGTAGGTGTCAGAAAGTTATGGTAGATATTACTACTGAATTGGCGGGGATCAAGCTAAAAAACCCAACAATACTAGCCTCAGGTGTACTTGGCGAGACTGGCAGTTCTTTAAAAAAAGTATTTCGTGCTGGTGCAGCCGCACTAACCACAAAGTCCATCGGCCTGGAACCGCGTGATGGCCATACAAATCCTACAATTGTCGAGTTGGAGTTCGGCATTTTAAACGCCATGGGGTTGCCCAACCCGGGAATAGAGATGTATCTGGATGAGTTGCGCGAAGTTGTAAAAGATGGATTTCCGGTGATCGGCAGTATTTTTGGTAAAGATCCAAATGAATTTTCAAAACTGGCAGGCATTATGGCGGACAATGGTGTTAGTGCGATCGAGTTAAACCTTAGCTGCCCGCATGCATTGGGGTATGGTGCAGAGCTAGGGGCCATACCCGAGATGGTCAAAACTATTACCGAGCAAGTTAAAAACACCATGACAAAACCAGTATTTGTCAAACTCACACCTAATACTTCAGACATTGTTGCATTGGGTAATGCTGCAGTAAAGGGCGGTTGTGATGGGTTGGTGGCCATTAACACGGTGAAAGGTATGGCGCTGTCACCCGAATTGGGAAAGCCTATTCTCAGCAATAAGATCGGCGGATACAGCGGACCTGCGATCAAACCGATCGGTTTACGATGTGTATATGAGCTGGGTACTGCTGGCTTGGGTGTGCCAATCATCGGTGTTGGCGGCATTTCCAGCGGAAAGGATATTGCTGAATACCTAATGGCGGGTGCAACTGCGGTTCAAATAGGTACCGCAGTATATTACCATGGCGTCGATATATTCACAGCAGTTATTACAGAACTTAAAGAGTTTATGACAATGCACGAGTTCAAAAATATTCAAGAGCTCATTGGGTTGGCAATTTGATCATGAGTCCAAGACTTTAGTCTTGGTTCAAAACATATATGAGGTTAACTTCCATGGAATTAGATGTGAAAAAACAAACTAACCATCGTCTTAGGATCCGGGAAATTACCAAGATCACCTCTGAAACCCCTACAATTAAAACATTCTGGTTTGAAGATGAAAATGATCTGACATTTGTTCCCGGGCAGTTCGTAATGGTATGGCTGCCAGGTGTGGATGAGATACCGATGAGCGTCTCGTATTCTGAGTCTAAGTCTAAGTATAACAACCAGAAGGCTATTACCGTGGCTAGTGTTGGTGAGGCTACCACAAAATTGCATGAGCTAACCGTAGGCTCGAAGATAGGCATAAGAGGGCCGTATGGGCATGGTTTTAATATCATGAAGGCAGATGTAAAACGAATTCTTGCGGTGGGTGGCGGTTGCGGCAGTGCTCCTCTTGGACCTTTACTCGATAGTGCACACAGTTCGGGAAAAGATGTCCTATTTGCTTTGGGCGCACGAAATAAAAGTGAACTTTTATTTAAGGATCGTGCAATGAAGCTGGGCATAGAATTGGATATCAGCACAGATGATGGCTCTGAAGGATATCATGGATTTGTTACCGACCGTGTTGATAAGCTATTGTCTGAACCTGGCTTCGATCTTGTGGTTGCATGCGGGCCGGAGATCATGATGAAAAAGGTCGTTGAACTTGCACTTAATAATAATACCAATGTCCAAGTATCTCTGGAACGTTATATGAAATGCGGTGTTGGGATCTGTGATTCATGCACACTTGGCGGATACCAGGTTTGCCGTGACGGGCCGGTCTTTGACGGGAAGCTGCTGATCAAATTGCCTGAATTTGGCATTTCAAAACGTGATCCATGCGGGAGAAATATCGATATTTAATTGTATATCATTTTTATTTATCAAATGTTGATTGACAGATGCCTGGATTAATTGTTGATTGACAGAAGCCGGTTTCTATTCAGCGCCAACCCATCCAGGTATCTGCTCAGCGCCAACCCAACCAGGTATCTGTTCAGCGCCAACCCAACCAGGTATCTGCTCAGCACCAACCCAACCAGGTATCTGTTCAGCATCAACCCAACGAGGTATCTGTTCAACACCAACCCTGCACGGTATCTGTTCAGCATCAAATAAACACGGCCACTGCTCAGCAATAATTCATTTCAATCACTGCTTAACATCAACCGATCATTAAGAAAGCTTTATTACTTCAATTAACGATTACAACACTCAGATCTGATACGATGTACTCTCGTGCAACTGTGGTATTCAAGGGAAAAGTTCAGGGTGTATTCTTCAGGGCAAATACTGAACGAAAAGCAATAGAATTGAATATCACTGGCTGTGTCATGAACCGTCCGGATAGCTCGGTTGAAGCAATCTTTGAGGGACAAAAGGATCAGATACGGAAGTGTATCGATTGGTGCTCAAAACACCAACCATATGCAAAGGTCAATGATATGAATGTGACCTGGGAAGAATATCAAAACGAGTTTGATGAATTTCGAATTAAACATTTTTGATTTGAATATATAAATTTAAAAAATAAAAGAGGGAAGATCATGAGATACTGCTTCAAATGTGGATCGGAATTAAAAGGAGCAAGAAATTTCTGTATAGTTTGCGGAACCCCAATGGATAGGGCAAAAGACGAGATAATAAAACCGAAAACCGAGTTCAAAGAACCAAAGGTAACCGAGTTAAAGGCGGGCAAATGCCTCAGATGCGGTGAGATGACAGATAGACGTTGCTTCTTTTGCGGCGAGTTCGTGTGTCGGTCGCACTATTCACGCATGCAGGCCAATGTGTATCCCACCGGGCAAATGGTCGAGCTCAAGACCAAGGGTGAGAAACGTGCGATCAATGAGGGGTGGTGTGGCTTTATCGTTTTCTCGTGCCCGAAATGCAGCGGTATCAAAGAACGAAAAGGGTTAAACGACAATGAAATGGTAAAGATAAACGCAGTGGACGAGTGCTCTTGGTATAAGCTGGAATAAGCTAGTTTTCTGTTTTATTAAGTGGTACTTGAGTCTAAAGAGTCCAGAGTCTAAAGAGTCCAGAGCCCCTGACCCCTGAATTGTAACCCCAAACCCCTGAATTATATCTATAAATATACATATTTAAATTTATCAGGTCTTCATTTTTATTCTTGTTCTTATTAATAATAGAGAAAGAATAATTATTACAATTATTATTAATATCATTAAATTTGTGTAATCGGTAACTTCCGGTTCTTTTCTCACTGGTGTATCGGTAGAATCCAGAGGATCGGTGCCTTCCTCGAGCTCGACACCATCGTTATATCCATCATCATCACTATCGGGGTTAGTTGCGTTTGTTCGGTAGATCTTGATCTCGTCACCATCCGATATGTTATCATGATCAGTATCAGGTTTTGTCGGGTTTGTATGGTTGAGGTATTCTTCCAAATTTGTCAAGTTATCATTATCGGTGTCTTCCCGGGCGTCTTTAGGATCTGAAGAATTAAATTCATATTTCTGTTCCCAATCATCATGTATTTCATCGCCATCATTGTCATTATCCTGGAAGTGCACTTTTCGATATATCAAAGGATAATTATCTTGATTTTTTGATCGATTTGACCTACGATATAAAATGTATGGCATATCGCCAATGCCGTCACTGCCTGACAAAATCTGATCGGGGCCACTATTTTCATCCTTAACATTATACTCGGCCCAATAATTACCGCCGGCCGGATAGCCGTTGTCCCAACGATTATTCAAACCATCATCGTATGCTTGCGGGTAATTTTCCACATTGTTTTCAAAATAATTATGATAAATTAAATTATTTAACGAATTCTCGCAATATAATCCAAAGTTAGTGTTGTTTACTATTGTATTATACGAAATTGTATTGTTATTTACGGAGTTTAAAGAGATACCATATTCTTTATTGTAAGAACATGGGTTGTTTTTTAAAATGTTTCTTTGTGAAAGAGATGAAAGTTTAATCCCACTTTTATTGTTGTAAGAGCATGAGTTGTTCTCGAAAATACATTCAGTGACCTTGTTATAGAGGGTAATACCGCTATTACCATTGTTTGAGCATTCATTTCTTGCAAGAATATTTTTACTTGACCCGGAAAGTTGTATTCCATACCCGTTGTTATATGAACATTTATTGTTCACTAGATTATCGTTTATATTAGAAGCACCACCAATGCCTGCCCCGTTATTATATTGGCAAACATTATTAAAAAATGTGGTGTAGCTACTAGTAGAAAGTCTAACACCTTTTCTATTATATGAACAAGTATTATTAATAATAATATTATTATTGGAGCGGGCGATATTAATACCTGACCATGAGTTGTTTAAACAAGTGTTATTGTTGATAGTGTTATTGTTACTAAATATTAAGTGTATGCCGTTTTGATTACCTTTATTTGAATTTGAACAATTGTTATTTCTTAGTGAGTTATACTCTGAGTTACTTAGATAGATCCCATCGGAATTGATAATTTTATTCGATACCAACTCAATATTGTTGGAATTATAAATTGATATTCCAGCTCTTGAATCGATTATTGTAATATTTTCAATTCGAAAATATGAACAATTGTATAATAGAATGCAAGCTAAATTGATTATTTTGGAATCAATAAATTGTTTATTTCTGATGATAATTGGATTACTTTTAGTCCCTTTTTTATTAATAAACCACTGCAAATATTCACCGTTGATCAGATTATTTTCCAAAATCATATTTTCAGAAAAATCTTCAATTGAACCAATGCTATAATAAATACCATAGAGGTTGTTATTATTGCAAGTATTGTTAATTAGTGAGTTCGCCGAATAATCACTACTGATCCCCGATTCCCTATTATTAGAACTGGTATTATTGATCAGGATATTAAAAGAAGAAGAAGTTAATTTGATGCCATCATCATGATTCAAGGTGGAAGTATTGTTTAAGATTTTATTATTATTCGAACCAACGAGATAAATCCCAATTTCATTAGATTTTATTCTATTATTTTCTATAATTCCATTGTTAACATGTTCAAAATATATTCCATGATTATTTTTGCTATTGTTGTTGCCATTATAAATAAAACAGTTTCTAATTATAAAATAAATATTAATCTCTCTAACATTAATACTCTCCAACCAAATCCCATAGTTATTTGTTGCATCTATGGACCAGTTCTCTATTATATATGGGTTATATTTTGTTCCGTTTCCACTCACAACACCGTTTGCAGGTGTAAAATCCCTATAGCCACTTATATGAATTGGCTCATGGGGGATCAATGAGGATGAATTACTCATATCACTTGATACATGAGGAATTTGGGAAATTTGAAAGATCATTCCACTAAAAATTATTATTAATAAAATGAAGATCTTAATTCTCTCCTGGCTCATATCATATCTATTAATTTTGTAATATTTAATATTTTTTGCGTTTTATTTATGTTAGTATTGCTTAACTAGTGCTGTGACAATTTAGTTTTTAGACAATGTTTATAAACCAATAATCCATATTGGTGTTATGGATAAAATCAACCTTATAGAAAAAGAGGAAGAATACCTCCACGATTTTTTGAAAAAAGGACGGAAAAGCGCAAGAG
>JAEHCK010000186.1 GCA_020696345.1 Thermoplasmata archaeon
GTTTACAATATGTCGGCAACGTGTTATAATAAATTATAAAATTAGAAAGGTGAACTCGATGAATATATATGTGATATTGAGAAAGGGACCGAAGGACTTTTTTGCTGGACTGTTAGATGGTGTGATCAAAGAAAACGCTAATGATGGATCAACTATGGGATTCAGTTTGGCAAAAGGTGATCCTGTTCGAAGCCTTTATATTGACAAACTCGGCTGGAAACCATATAAAAGATTCACTTCTGGTTTTGAAATTCAAGACATGTTGGAAAAAGCCGAGAAACAATTCATTACTCTTAAAGAATTTTGTGATATTTCGTTTCCCGAAGATAAATATGCATTTGAAGCGATAGCTCATTTCACCAAACAACTTAAAAAATTCACATCTTCTCACCAAATTTGGGTTCACAAAAAGGGTAGTACTATAGGCGAAACTGAACGTGGAGCATAGTATTACCAAGGCGGTGTACAATAAACAAGGAAAGTATTAATGAGGAATTCCTCGAAAAAATAATTTTCAAAGCACTTACCTCTAACAAAAACTATCTGATCACAATCTCTAATGCCTTCGAACCAGAGTATTTCCAGAACTCTGATGTTGGCGCCGTGTTTGGTTTTGTCAGAGATCATCTAAATCAATACAAGAAAATTCCACCCAAAGAGGTTGTTCTTAATTCATTATTAGACCCCGAACTTACGGAACTATTTGAGGAAGTGGACCTAATTGATTTCGATGTCAATAAAAACTTCGATTATCTTGTCCGGGTATCAAACGATTACCTGAAAGAACGGGCAATTCGTAAAGCCATGATGGATTCATTACCTATCATCGAATCTAATGGCAACCTACAAGAAATCAGAGCTAACATTGAATCTGCACTCTGTAAAGATTTGACACAGGATTTGGGTCTTGATTATTTTAATCAACTTGGTGAACGGTTGAAACGAATTTTCAATGCCACCGACATCCGTGTGCCTACCTATTTCCCGGCATTTGACGAACTCATCAACGGTGGGTTTCCACCACTTACTTTGTCTGTAATTTGTGCCAAGATTCACGGTTTTAAATCGAATACAATGGCCAATTTCGCCGCAAGACAGGCACTTCATGGTCACAACGTAGTCATTCTGACCCTTGAAATGTCACAAGACATGTTCGCCCAGAGGTTCGATGCTATCTATGCCCTGATGGACATGAATAGAATGTACATGGGTGACAATCAAAAAGAACTTGTCAAACGTCTGATCGATGTCAAGAATCAACCTGATAGAAAACACCTTTTTATAAAACAATACCCCACCGGAGCTGCATCTGTGCAAGACTTTAAAATGTATCTCAGGGAATTAAGCATGAGGGGTATTGATCCCGATATAGTCTATGTTGACTACATCAATCTCATGAAGTCCGCCATAAAGAAAAATGATGGTAATATGTACACAACTGTGAAATCAGTTGCCGAGGAATTAAGAGCCTTGTCATTTGAATTTAAAGTACCTGTTGTATCTGTGAGTCAATTGAATAGAGAAGGCGGTTTTGTCGGTTTCGCTGAGATCGACTTTAACTATATTGCCGAGTCTATGGGTATTCCCGCCACGGCGGACTTCATGAGTATCTTCGGTTTGGATGAAGATGCTTTGATTTATGAATGTGAGTTACATAACAAGATAGTAAAGAATCGTTTAGGTGGTAGGGTCGGTGACGTTTGTAAATTCTACTACGACAATAGGTCACTGAAAATGTATGACGAACTGGAAGACGAGTTATGGTTAGAAGATTCTAAGATCACCGGCGATGCCAGAGATCAGGCACAACCACGGCCGGCTGCACCTGAAAATAATAGGAGAAGACGATGAGAGAACAAACCCCACCGGCGTCAACAATGCATACACAATGCGTTTCAGCAACATCAACTTACACTCCCAACGATGCGTGGTATGTTGTAAACGAGGGCGATAATGCCTGGGGAATCGGCCACAGGCCTAAAGAAGAAAGAAAATTGATCGTTCAAAAAGCAGTTAGAGAATACATTGATAAAACACTACCAAAAAAATACAGGAATTCAATGGGATTTCCGGATTTGCCGGGGTTTCCGGGCACAAAAAGACTTTGTGATGAATGTCACGAGAACCCATATGATAAAATTGAAATAGGAGTTGTCGAACATTATTTTTGTACCGAATGCCACACAAGATGGGAAGCGGATCAAGAAATATTAAAACATGTCAGAGAACAAGCCAGACAGATTGATAATGTCGTACCAGAGGAGCTATTTGAAATATAAATGAATTATTGGGAAAAATACCGTGAAAAGGGTTACGACCCTGAACGGTTACGACAAGAATATGAAGCATGGGAAAAGAAAGCAAAGTTTGTAAATGAAGATAAAGAAACATTGATTCATGATGTCACAAAAGACCTGACATTTCTTAGTTCATTGTCAGTGGAACAATATACTCTTTTGCGTAAGTGGCGTGAGATACAAGAGTTCAAAGTTAAACGTTCTGTGAAAACTGAGTTACCACTTAATGCTTTCTTCGGCAAACCAGAGAAAGAAGAAAAATTAAGTATACCAGAATTGAACCCGATTAAAAGTAAGTTATGGTGTCCCGAATCACCTTGTGATTATTTGAAACTCGAACCAAGATTGGCAATATGTAATGGTGATTCTGATAGATTGAAGACATGGAGTTTATTGAGATCGTTCACATCAACCATGTTGAATAACTCAATTCCAGGCAGAAACATCCGGTTTATTGCCTATGATGCCGTGACATCAAAATATCTTGGTGTGATTTGTATATCAAGTGACTTTATGGACTTGACTGCCCGTGATAATAAAATAGGTTGGTCACGAGAGATAAAGACCAAACAGAAGATGATAAATCATATCGGAATCGGTTCAACTATTGTACCAACCCAACCACTTGGTTATAATTTTGTAGGTGGTAAACTGTTGGCACTCTTGATACTATCAGACTATGTTGAACGATCATGGACTAATATGTATGATCGGCTTGCTGGTATAACAACCACAAGTCTTTACGGGTCATTCTCCCAGTACAACGGTTTAAAATATTGGAAGAAAGCTGGACGTTCTGCCGGGTCTATTAAGTATGAACCGAGCCGTGATATAGTCAATCGGTGTAAAGAATGGTTGAAATGGAATCATCGCATCATGTATTGGGAATGGTATGAAGCCAAAAGTAATACTGGTCATCCATTCAAACGGGATTTCAAACAACGGTCACTGGCATGGATATATAAGGAGTTCGGAATACCTAAAGAGATTATTCAGGCAGATCATGAACGAGGTATATATTTCTGTACACTTTTCAACAAGACAAACGAGTATTTACGAAAAGAAATTACAGAAGATGAAATGCTGCGCAGCAGGCATCGATTTAATAATTCGGTCGAAACACTTGGTGAATTATGGAAAACTAAATACGCCAGTAAACGAATCAAGAGGTTATTAGAACTTGGTAACTACAATACAGAGTCATTGTTTTACGATGAACTGATATACCTTGATACTTGGGAAGAAGTGAACGAAAAATATATTAAAAATGTGGGTAGATAATGAGAAAACTTATAAACAAAGAATTTGAATTTCTGTCAAAAATGACTACCAAAGAATATCTTTTATACAGAAAATGGGAAGAAATTCACAATACAAAATGGTCGGGCGGTGAGTTGGATCGCATGGCTCAAATCAAAAAGTCAGTATGGATTCCAAAGAATACTGATGATTATCTTGACCTAAATCCAATGTTGATAACTGTGGATGAAAATGATAAATCTCAGGTCGAGACATGGTTGTTATTAAGAAAACTCGTGTCCCGTATGCCTTGGAATCAAAATGTCGGTAGAATACAAAGACACTTTGTAGTGGATAGAAAGACACGTAGATATCTTGGCGTGATTTCATTAGCATCTGACTTCATGGCATTAACACCAAGAGATGAATGGATTGGTTGGTCTACTAAAACCCGGCAGGAATCAAAAGGTAAATTGTGTTTTACTGCCATGGCAAGTTCACTTGTACCGACACAACCATTTGGATATCTCTATACAGGTGGTAAACTTATCACATATCTGGCATGTTCTGATGTTGCCTGCAGAAGATGGAACAAAAAATATTCTGAACAACATCTCATGGGTATAACAACCACAAGTCTTTACGGTGCCGGGGGCCCGAAAAATCAAGGTACTCAGTATAGTGGTATGAAGTATTGGAAGTCTATGAAAAAAAGTACCACTGGCCAGATCAGCCTGGAACCATCACAGAAAACAATGACCATGCTCGTAACATGGATGAAAGATAAACACCCGAATGATTATAAAAACATATACGGCGCAACCGGACCATCTGGTCATGTTGCCACACGACCAAAAGGTAGACTGTTAGCCAGAGCATATACAATACTTGGTGTAAGACCACCTATTGCTTTTCAACCACGAGGTGTATATTTTTGTAGATTATATAAAGGAACAAGAGAATTTCTAAGTCATTCATTGGCTGATAATTTCACGATGCCGTTGGAACCATTATTCGACAATCGTCTTCAAACATTAGTCGATCTATGGAAGACAAAACATGCCAGTAAACGGGCTGCCAAAGTATTAGATGTTCCACCGCAGGCGTTTTATGATGACTTCTTAAAACTGACATGGCGTGAGACAAAAGAAAAATATAAAGATGATATATAAAAATACCATTAAAAAGAATAAACAAACAGAGATGAATGAAGCAAAAACAATGTATAATAGATAACAATGGACCAATAAAAAAAAGCTGACGGAGTATCAGCGAGGAAGGTAGTATGTCATTTGTAAACGTACATTACAATACGCGAAGTAGTAAAATGCACCTATGGGAAGACATCAATGGCGAAAGGTTTCATGACGTAATTGATTGGGTTCCTTATGTATATATCAAAACCAACAAATCAGATATCAGAACAATCGAAGGCAAACCAGTACTTAAAAAAAAGTTCAACACATACGGTGATTATTATGAATTCTGTAAAGAACGATTTGCCTATGAAAATAAAGTCAAACCAGAAATTCAGTTCTTAGCTGAGAGATATCACCAAATTCCAGATCAAGAGTTAGCCGCTACAAAACCAGACCTTAGAATATATACCATAGACATTGAGGTAGCCAACAAAGAATCCTTTCCTGACATTATGAAAGCAGAAGACCCAATAACACTGATTTCTATTCGTGACAGTCAGACAAAAAAGGTTACTACATTTGGTGTCAAACCATATACAGGTAACGCAGATGTTACTTATCATCAATACGAAGAATCTGAATTACTTTTGAGATTTTTAAACTACATGTATAAACGTCCGGCGGACGTCATCACAGGTTGGAACGTCTATGGCTTCGACCTCCCTTACATTATCAACAGATGTAAAACATTATTTGGTGATGACACAGAACACTATCAAAAACTTTCACCAATTAAAATAGTTAGAACATGGATGTCAGAACGATTCAATGAGTTAAATGTTGATATCGCTGGCGTACATGTCCTTGACTATATGGACGTATACAAATGGTACACTCCTAACAAACTCGAATCTTACGCTTTAAATTTTGTATCAAATTTTGAGTTAGAAAAGGGCAAACTCGATTACTCACAATATAGTGACTTACGAGAACTAATGACCAAAGATTGGAACAAATATGTAGAATATAATATAGTCGATGTTATACGAGTAGATGAATTGGAAGACAAACTCGGCTATATACGTCTGATTCAGGCGTTGTCATTATTAACAAAATGTCCAATGAAATTATATCAAGCAATGACTCAATTAATTGAGGCGGCCCTTCTAACTCATTTTAGACGTAACAACTTATGTGCACCATTTATGGCCGGCGGACATCAAAAAAGATTCCCAGCTGCCTATGTTAAAGAACCACAAAAGGGTATGCACAAATGGGTTATTGATATCGACATCGAATCATCTTATCCGTTCCATATTATTACATTGAACATGTCGAATGAAACATATTATGGTCGAATTCTGAATATGTCCCACCGTGAGGTCGTGAAATATGTCAGAGATAAACAATTCCCTCCATTCGATATGTCAAGGTCTGGTAAGATCGTATATTTCACAAAAGATAAACTTCGAATGTTCAACAAAGCCATCGCACGTGGTCTGTTTGCCATCGCACCTTGTGGGTCGGTCTTCAATACCACAAAACCAGGCACGTTAGCGACAGTTGAGGAACAGATTTTCTACAAACGTAGAGAAGTTAAGAACATGATGAAAGAGATGAGAAAGAGAATTGTGGAAAAGGGTGACGAATTTGATGTCAAAGCCAAAGAATATTTCTCATTACAATGGGCGATCAAGATTCTGTTAAATGCCATGTTCGGTATTCTGGCAGTGCCATATTCGAGGTATTTCAATGTGAATATCGCCGAGGCGATCACATCTTGTGGACGTCATACGATTACGCAAGGTGAGAATTTTGTCAATGAATGGTTTCGACAAAATGCTGACATCGAGGAAGACATGGTGGCATACATCGATACTGACTCTTTGTTTATCAGATTAGGTCATTATTTTAAGGACATGGAAGACTTTATTGAAGCAGATGATCAAGGTAAAATCGAAATGATCTTAGATTTTTCCGCACAGTTAGAAAAATATGTTAATGATAAAACGTTTACAAACACCCAGCAAATAGACTATAATAGTCAAGTAGAGGATTTAAAAATAAGGTTCAAACAAGAAATCGTTGCTAAACGTGCCTTATTCGTCAAAAAGAAAAAGTACGCGTATTGGATGGTCAATGATGAGGGTACCCCTTGTGACGAACTGTCTGTAACGGGTCTCGAAATCGTCCGGTCTGACAGTTCCGAAGCGGTCAGAGAACGGTTGAAAGTTGTTTATTCTATGATCATGAAAGGCAACTCAGACGATGAATTGATCAGTACCATAACACGATACAAAAAGGAATTACGAGATGTTGCACCGGAAGAAATCGCTGCCAATATCGGTGTGAA
>JAEHCK010000147.1 GCA_020696345.1 Thermoplasmata archaeon
ATTTGTTAATACAAATTGTCTAGGGCTAATAATTCTTATAAAATAATTGTGCTATAGACAGAATTATTACCCTTGGAAATTGAAGATTGAAGATTGGAACAATTTTCCTGAGAAAAATTATTCTACATTGGAAAACTCTTCGACTTTTCCAAAGTTGAAAATTTAAAAGTACCAACCAGTTTACACTAATAAATTGGAAAATTCTGCATTCTCAATTCTTCAATTTTCATTCTTCATTTCTTATCTACCATTCACCATTGTCACCGCCCATCGATAACTCAGCACTGAAGCCATTATACCTTTCATCGAAAACTCATTTGACTCTTCAGACTCTGGACTCTTTAGACTCTCGACCTGTAAGCATTAGTCAATCCATTATACTAGGTTGGGAATTAAAAATATATCGTCCTGATCTTTAAAGATCTTAACGTTTTCACAGGTAACCTGAAAATTCTTAGGTTTAACCAGCTCAACGATCTTTAGGTTCTCCGGGTCTAATATCTGAACCTCTATGTCACTCTCAACAACAACAACCGCATCGTAAACCAAATTATCTGCACCCAAGATCACTGCCGAGGTAAGTGCTTGATGTTTCAGCTGCGTCGTCTGGCCAGATCTCAGGTCTATACAATGTATATGTTTTTGTAATATCTTGAGGACTTGATATATCCGCCCATCTGCTTTGATAAAGTCGCCGATCTTGTACTCGGGCAAACGTATACTATAGGTGAACCTGTAAACATCACTCCCGTCTTTTCTACCCATCAACGATGATGACTCTTTGATCTTGCCCGCGAACTTTTTCGATAGATCTCTTGAAATTTGTTTGGCAATGGTCGAGGATCCTATATAAAAATCTATGCCGCCGTGGAGATATTCCACTTTGGATAGAAACGCATTGGGTTCGGGATGGTCCAACGTTGTAAGAACGGACTCAACAATCGTTCTGGCAAGGTTCAGCTCGTTCTCATCCAGTTTGCGATCTGCACCACGCAGCTGGATGATCGCTTCAAAGTAATTACCCAAAACACGGCTGCATCTGGCACAGGTACTGTACTTGAGCCTAACCTCACTTATTAATTCAGCATTGATCTTCAGATCATCGTACCGTGCTTCGATCGAAACCGTAGCGCGTAGATTATTGGTCCTTATAGGCTGCAGCTCGAGCTTGAAGTTTGGTGATCTTATTCCGTTATAGATTACAATATTTTCGATCACTGCCTTATCGATCGCCTCCTTATCGGATGAATACTCTTCCCAATGGTTTGCTTTTTCACGTGCCGAGCACTGGCTGCATAGCGTTATTTTGACAACTTCACGCAACTTAAAGAATTTTGTTTTCTTTATATAACATGGACCGCACAAATGCTCGTACAATTTGCACTCCGAACCGCAGTTTATACAATACATTGAATTGCACCCTATAGTAGATTTGATCGATTTTGGGGATAACAGAACAATGACTGTTATAAAATATTTTGTGTTGAACGGAAACTTTTTGGCGCTGACCTGCGCTGGCAATCCCCTCACAAAAAGTTTTACCGCATCAGCCTTTTTGTTTCTACCCATACTATCCACAAAAATCCTGGGGAAATAGGGCGAACCTACGGTTCACCTCCCCAAAACTCGGGGTTTGCCTGCTCGTTCACCGTACTTCTTCCGGCACACCACGGAAATACCAGATATTATTATCCTTGGTCAGCCTGCTCACTCGCTGAAATATATTAATTCAAACTAACTACTGGTAACCTATAACTGGCAATGAATTTAACTCACAAACTCTTCCACCCCTCAACTCACACACTTTTCAGCATCAATTAATAAAGAGAGAGCGCAGGGAGGGGGATTCGAACCCCCGAGGTGACAAGCACCAATGGCTTAGCAGGCCATCGCCTTACCAGGCTGGGCCATCCCTGCTTGGATTTGTGGTTATTCAACCGTGTGGCAATTGCTGGTCTGCATTAGTTTAAGGATTAAAATGTTTTTCCATGTAATAAAAAGATTCTTCGCAAAAATAATAATAATTGGCGCATTTTTTTATTAAAGCAATCAGTCAGAAAATGTTATAAACATAAATTCAATTATCCCCCATTAAATACTTGGTTTTAATGCCCGAGTGAGGTAGCTTGGATATCCTGGAAGCTTGCGGAGTTTCCTACCTGGGTTCGAATCCCAGCTCGGGCGTATCTTGTTTTTTTAAAAATCTTGATCTCAACTTGATCTAGGCTTTATCTTTTTTTTCGCCCTCGGCTGCGGACTTCACTTCTTCATCTGTTTTTGTATCGGCCTCTTCTTCCTTTTTTAAGTCCTTGTCATCTGTTTTTGGGTCAGCCTCTTCTTCCTTCTTTAAGTCCTTGTCATCTGTTTTTGGGTCAGCCTCTTCTTCCTTTTGAGCAGCATCAACTGCGTCTTCTTTTTTGGGATCGGTATCCGCATCAGGATCAGCATCATCCTTATCCTGATCCTTACCCTCAACATCACCATCATCCTTTTGTATCATTATATTATCTGCATTTAGCAACGTGATGAATTCTGATGGTATCTCGTCAGTTGTAAACACAGTTGTACCTGCCTGTCCTATTAGATTACCAGCATTGATGGAGGCGGTTGCATCGATCTCAAGGATCAATGGGTGCGGGACCCTGACTCTACCTGCATTTTCTGCATCTTCATAAGTGAGGCTCAAATGAACCTTCTTGCGGTCCGATGGTTTCAAACCTGTTTCCATTAGTAGCTCAACTTCTTCTTTTGTGGTCGGGTAATACAATTTGTCGGGAATATTATCTGTTGGAAGATCTAATTCCAGATCAAGCGAATGACCATATGTGGCCCGGATCAGATTATCTTTTATCTGGTACCTCCCTTTTTTATCGGTCTCTACGAGTGCTAATAGATGATGTGGTCTAAACCAATGGTATTGACTGGTCCTGTTACTGATTGCGTCTATCAGGGTTGATATTACAACCCAACCTTGTTTATCCATCTTTAAATTGAACTTTTCAGGAAAATGTCTAAGAATACCTGCTAAGATCCTGCCCAAGCCGTTTAATTCGTTATCGTTCATTAAAAATCTACCTTTTTGATCGCAGACTGAACATATCTGCCCTCTAAAATAACCGTGTTCTAAACATTGTCGCAACATAATTAATATTCTCCTCCAGATACGTGAAATTGAAAGTATTAGCTTATTCGTGAATATTTTATATCTAAAAAGTGTGAAAATTGCGGGATAAAGAATATATCTCTTTGAACGTATAACTTAGCATTATATATAATCTTTTACATACAGGAAAAACCTTAACTATTCTTATTCATATCCCCTACACTCAATAGATATAAACCATCAAGGTATTTGGGAAAAATAATATCTGGAGCGGCAACTATGCCTTCAAAAGATAAAGTAAAAGAGTTACGTTTACTCAAGGCAAAAGCATTACTAGGCGGCGGTCAAGATCGAATAGATAAACATCATGGAAAAGGGAAATACACTGCTCGTGAGCGGATCGTTAAACTTTTAGACCCTGGCACATTTGTTGAACTTGACGCGTTCGTCATGCATAGATGTACTGATTTCAATATGGAAAAGAAACGTATACTTGGTGACGGTGTAGTTACTGGCTATGGTAGGATCACCGGTAGACTGGTCTACATATTTTCTCAGGATTTTACTGTGTTTGGCGGATCACTCGGCGAGATGTTCGCGGAGAAAATATGCAAGGTGATGGATCTTGCACTTAAGAATGGTGCGCCGGTTATTGGTTTTAACGATTCGGGTGGTGCAAGGATCCAAGAGGGCGTGGTATCACTAGGTGGGTATGCCGAGATATTTTTCCGGAATGTAATGTCCTCTGGTGTGATCCCACAGATATCTGCGATCATGGGCCCATGTGCGGGCGGGGCCGTGTACTCGCCAGCTATGACTGATTTCATAATGATGGTAGATAATACCAGCCATATGTTCATCACTGGGCCGGAAGTCATCAAAACCGTAACCGGAGAGGATGTGACCTTCGAGGCGTTGGGCGGCGCTATGACCCATAATACAAAATCCGGTGTTGCACACTTCGTGGCAAAAGATGAGAACGATTGTATCAATATGATCAAAAAATTGTTAAGTTACATGCCCCAAAACAATCTGGAGACCACACCACACGTGGATACCACCGACGACCCAAACAGAATGGACGAGAAATTGAAAACAATTATTCCCACTGATCCAAATCAACCATACGATATGCGAGATGTGGTTAAGTGCATAATAGACAATGGCGAATTTTTTGAAGTGCATCCGTATTGGGCAAAGAACCTAATAATTGGTTTTGCAAGATTAAACGGTTATGCAATAGGTGTAGTTGGTAATCAACCAAACCAGCTGGCGGGCACACTTGATATCAAATCATCGATCAAAGGTGCACGATTTGTACGGTTCTGTGATGCATTCAATATTCCATTACTTACATTCGTAGATGTGCCTGGTTTTCTGCCGGGAATCAATCAGGAATATGGTGGAATCATTCGCAATGGTTCTAAATTGCTATATGCATTTTGTGAGGCCACCGTACCGAAAATGACTGTCATCACACGTAAGGCGTACGGCGGTGCATATGATGTTATGTGCAGCAAACATATACGTGCGGATATCAACTTAGCCTGGCCGACTTCCGAGATCGCGGTGATGGGCCCCGATGGCGCGGTTAATATTGTATTTCGTAAAGAACTTGCAGGTGCAGAAGACAAGAAGAAAAAACATGAAGAGCTGGTGACAGAATATCGTAAGAAGTTCGCTTCACCGTACCATGCAGCCGAACGCGGGTATATAGACGATGTTATTGAACCACAGGAAACGCGGCCAAGGTTGATAAACGCCTTGGGCACATTACTTGGTAAACGTGAACCTCGACCAAAAAAGAAGCATGGTAACATACCGCTGTAATTGGTAACCAAATAAAATGTGTAAATGTATTATAAGATATGAATTAGATAATTTGGCTTGATGATTTAAAAATCAAAGGTGATCTTTTGGCAGATCTATCACAAGGACTCATTTTGATGATGTTTGGTATGGGCGGAGTTTTTATTTTCTTAATATTATTAATGTTTTACATCAAAGTTGTGCCATTTCTATCACGAATTAATATTCCTCCATCTAAATGGTTGAAAACATCAAGATCAATCGATAAAAAAATGAAATTGAATACAATGCTTACAAACATATCTCAACATGAAGTAAAAAACGGCACCGGCAACAATAAGGTTTCAGAAGAATTAGCAGCTGCGATCTCGGCGGCGATATATTCACACACGGGCGAAAAACCACAAAAGATATCTATAACAACACCAAGTGGTACAACTGTAATATATAATCCCTGGTCTGTTGCAGGCAGAGAAGATATCATGATGTCACGTGACCTAACCGGCCAGGTTGGGTTTCAATATTAATGAAAATTAAGATAAGATGATAATTGAGGAGGTAAAGCGTGAAGGATAATTCAAAGCTGCTTGAAAGATTCAAGATCCGTATATCCGACCAGGATTTCCGAATTGAGATTTACAATCATGATATTTCATCCGAACGTGTAAAAACATATTCTGTAATAGTAAATGGAACCCCATATCAAGTTGAAGTAGAATCATTCGGTCCTGACGACGATCCTACTGGCGTCTCGGGTGGCCCCTCCGGCTCAGGTACGGGCACACTTACTGGTATTAATATTAATACTAATGATGATAAATATCCTGGCCCTAGCCCTGGTATAACTACACCGATGTCGCCAACCACCGAGCTTCCCGATATATCTTCATCATCATTATCATCTGGCCCAGGGTCATCAACAAGTAGTCCATCGATCGGAACTGGAGATATGGAGTCGGATGCCGTTGTGGATGTGGAGGGTAAAACATTATCTGCACCAATGCCAGGTAAAATATTGGAAATTAAAATCAATATCGGCGATCGGGTTGAGGCCGGACAACCACTAGTGATCTTGGAAGCTATGAAGATGGAAAATGTGTTGACTGCACCGGTGTCTGGGATCGTAACGGCGATACCGATAAAGCCAGGGATCGATGTTAAACAAGGCGATGAGTTGGTTGTGATCAAATAAAAAAATTCAAAAGATCAATATTCATCTCAGTTCTGGCGATCTTACTATATTTTGGAGTAATATTCGTTCTCCCCGCAAACCATACGGTGGCGGATGATAATAACAATGGATCAAAGAACATAAAAGAATATTCGACTAATTTCGATGACCTTGACAACTGGCATGTAGAAAGTGATATGTACGACTCATCGGGGAACGAACTTGATGGTTTGGGTACGAACGCTTGGGCCGTGGCAAGGACGGGTTCCGAGGCATATAGTGAGGCTTCCTCGGTGGTATTTCAATTGAACAACTTTTCAGGTCATGGGGCGTTTTGGTTGGAAAGAAAATTACCTATTGAACATTTCAAAAAACTTTCTATTACTATAGAGTATTATGCAAAACTTGATGAGCGCTCGGAAATGATACCCAAGATCATTCCGATTATTTATATTGGAGATAATGACCCTGAGCATACAGGAGACTTTGAAAAAACCCGGCGTATTTTCAAGTCAGATTGGTCACGTTTTTCGTTTGAAAATGAAGTGAAAACAGATGATGTCGAGCATTATTGGTTTGGCATTGGCCTCTGGGTAGAATATGATACGGCATTAAATGTACAGAATTTGGGGAATAATACAACTATCCCGATGGGTTTGGACTTTACCTGTTATATCGATGATCTAAAAGTCACGATTGAAGAAACCGAATTACATGTTGAGGATCGGATTATACTTTACATCAGGGCCTCTATCATGTTCGTGATTGGCGGAACTTTGATCTTTTTGGCAATTCATAAAAAATATGAGCCCCTCCTTCTCTTGCCTATAGGCACCGGCATAATTCTTTCAAACATACCATTTGCGGGTATGATGGAACCTGGTGGGATATTATATATGATCTATGAAGGCGGTATAAAGACCGGGCTCTTTCCATTACTGATATTTCTCGGCATAGGTGCGATGACCGATTTCGGGCCGATGTTGGCAAACCCAAAAACATCATTACTGGGCGCTGCGGCGCAGTTCGGAATATTTACAACGTTGATCGGGGCAATATTGTTGGGTTTTACATTACCTGAAGCGTCTTCGATCGGGATCATCGGTGGTGCCGATGGGCCTACTGCGATCTATTTATCAATACGTCTTGCGCCCCATCTACTAGGACCGATCGCCATTGCGGCATATTCATACATGGCCTTGGTTCCGATCATACAACCACCGATCATACATGCCTTGACCACCGAGGATGAGCGTAAGGTCAAAATGAAGCAAATGCGGTTTGTAAGTTCTCGCGAACGAGTTCTGTTCCCGCTTGGGGTGATCATAATCTGTGCGTTCGTTCTACCTTTGGCCGCACCCTTGGTGGGAATGTTAATGTTCGGCAATTTAATGCGCGAATCAGGTGTGGTCCAGCGTTTGGCAAATGCCGCCAGCAATGAACTTATTAACATAGTGACGATATTTTTAGGTGTAGCTGTTGGAGCCACGATGATCGCAGGTACCTTTTTAACTTTTCAAACAATAGCTATTATTGTTCTTGGTTTGTTCGCATTTTGCATAGGCACGACGGCGGGAGTGTTATTCGGCAAGATCATGTACCGAACTTCCGGTGGCCAGGTTAATCCAATGATCGGCGCCGCCGGTGTCTCGGCAGTACCAATGGCTGCGCGCGTAGTACAGCGAGAGGGTATTAAAGCCGACCCAAGCAATCATCTTCTCATGCACGCCATGGGGCCGAATGTGGCCGGTGTGATAGGCTCAGCAGTTGCCGCAGGAATACTGTTGACCTATGTCAGCGGATAAATGTTTGGTTGTTGATTATAAATCGACCAATACTATTCTTTTCTAATTAGAATCGTTTACTGGATGTAGTAAAATGGATTAACTGATGCTTATTAGTCGAGAGTCTAAAAAGTCGAGGGTCTAGAGAGTCAAGAGTCTATGGAGTAAACCAACGGGAATGGATCATATTGAAATGATAAGGGAATGGTGAATCAAATGGCCATTTCCATTCCCCTACTCTGTAATAACAAATCGCATTCCCCTGCACAGCAATAATAAATTGCATTCCCCAATCCCATAATCATCACCAATCGATCACATTCCCATATTCATAATCAACCAATCACATTCCCATGCTCAGTAATAATGAATCTCATTCCCCTCTTTACATTCTTACTTTTAACTTTGTAAATTTGACTTTTACATTTTGACTTTTCCAACATTTTGCTACCACAACGATATATTATACTCCTGTGATAACCTCTTCAGATCTTGGTTTGGTTATCGCACTCTTCAATACTTTACTCAACCGCTTGATACCTTCCGGTATCATTTCATTGCTTGGATGGCTGAAATTCAGTCTCATGGTGTTTTCCCCGCCACCATTGGAAAAGAACGCACTGCCGGTCACATATGCAACCCTTTGGATTATTGCCGATTCAAATAACTCGCGGGTATTGACATGCTCCGGGCAAGTCGCCCATGAGAAGAGCCCGCCTTCTGGCCGCGTCCATTCAACCTCTTGTGGGAAGAACTCATCCATTGCCGAGAGCATAATTTTCATTTTTTCTTTATATATCTTACATATCTTTTCTATATGAGGATCGAGTAAACCCCGTTTCATGAATTCAGCGATGATATATTGATTGAATGGATTTGTGCATAGATCAATTGATTGTTTACTGATTATACATTTCTTCATGAGTTCAGATGACCCCACCATCCAGGCAATGCGAAACCCAGGCGCCAATATTTTGGAGAATGTACCCAGATACATTACACGGTTTTCATGGTCCATTGAGATCAATGGTGAGTGTGCTTTACCCTTATACCGCAGTTCGCTATACGGATTATCAGATAAGATCATCGTGTCATATGCACTTGCCAGATCGATGACACGTTTGCGCCGTTTCTCAGAAAGTGTAACGCCCGTGGGATTTTGAAAAGTGGGGATCAGATATATGAATTTGGCTCGGATCTTATTCCTATCGAGCCGGATCAAAGTTTCCTCCAAAGTGTCGATACACATACCATCGTTATCCAAAGGCACGGTTTCCATATTAGCACGAAATGCATTAAATGCGCCAATCCCTCCAAGATAAGTTGGATCGCTTACGATCACGGTATCATTACTGTTAATGAAAACATACCCCGCTATCATCAATCCCTGCTGCGAGCCGCTGATGATCAATATGTTAGTTTCATCAAGATCGGTATTATATTTTTTATTCATCCATTCAGCGATCTGCAGCCTGAGTGCTACAAGGCCCTCGGTGGTGCCATATTGCATGGCAAACTTACCATGATGATCCACCACTTCTGATGTGATCTCCTTAACTTCATCATAAGGGAAGGTTGCCGGGTTTGGTAACCCTCCGGCAAATGAGATAATATCCGGTTGTTGTGTTAATTTTAAAAGCTCGCGAATTTCCGATGCGTGTAATCCCTTTGAACGCCTTGAATACAATGATTCTAACCGTAATTTTTCAGAATGTAACTTCTCACTATCATCCATACATCGAATAGAACTTATCTTCCTCCCTGGCATAATAACACCATTTGGGGAATAGCATTTTAAAATTATATTACTATCGGTCATGCGAAAGATTAATAGATAATTTCTTCGTTGTAGTGCATGATCCTATGGCTAAAATAATTACTATTATATTGGGTAGTAAATCCGACAAGCCAGTAGCAGAAAAGGTTACAAAAGTACTGGATGATTTCGAGATCGGATATGAATTGCGTATAGCCTCGGCACATCGCACGCCTGGGCTAGTGAAAGATATTGTAACTGAAAGCACGGCTCAGGTCTTTATTGCCATTGCCGGTCTATCTGCGGCGTTACCAGGTGTAGTTGCAGCCCATACGGTCAGACCGGTCATCGGAGTTCCTGTGAGTGGGAAAATCAACTTTGACTCGATATTAAGTATAGTTCAATTACCGCCAGGTATACCTGTGGCCGCGGTTGGTCTGGATAATGGCGCCAATGCCGCAATTTTGGCCTTGGAGATCATTGGTTTGAGTAAGCCAGAGTTACAAAATAAGGTATCCGAGTATAGAAAAAATGCACAAAACAACATCATCAAAGACGATGAGGAACTAAATCAATAAGTGTGAGGAGAGGGGGCCAACTATTAGTTATTAAAGAGAATATGGCAAGGTAGAGTAGGGCAGTGGGCTTACGTCCACCACCCCCTCATCAAACCGTACATGTGGTTCTCCCCCATACGGCTTTCCGATGTTCTTCTTTCTTGCGCTTTCAATTCGTATGACCAATACCTAATGTTCCCTGTCAATA
>JAEHCK010000242.1 GCA_020696345.1 Thermoplasmata archaeon
ATTTTTTCAGAATGTCGTAATTGATGATCACAAGATCAGCGTCAACCCAACCATCTTTTGAACGAATGATCGAGATGTTTGTGTCACGAACCAACCATTTATTTGCCTCACGTTTCCAGTTCAATTTCAACGAGGCAGGCACGACACACAGAACTTTTTTGATTTCGGGATTGTCGTTCATGATACCGAGTGCTTGAATGGTCTTACCCAAGCCCATTTCGTCAGCGATCAGAACGTTACGATGATCGCGGGCGTAAGCAATACCAGCTTTCTGAAACGGTAGGTATTTCAAACCATCAGGTACAGGAATGTCAACATCAGCGTTAGTTGCTTTAGACGCTTTGATTTTGTTAATTTTGACATCGACAGTAGCCTGACCGTCATTTTTGATTTCCATCATCTTATCTTTAATGGAGACATCAGCGACATCAGCGAAGTTGGCGGCGACCTTTTCAAACGGGGTCCACCAACATTTCTTGCCTGGGTTCCACCAGAAACCGGCTTTCTTCACGGTGTCTTTATCAGCAAACTTACAATTCATTACAAAGTAACCAGTATGAACTTTGTTTTTAAAGTCTGTAATGTTTTCATTGCTGTAAGTAAGTTTCATTCAATCTCCTTTGTGTTGTTGTTTTTTGACCTTATAATACCATTATATCACAACACACATTTAAAGCAAGCGTTTTCTTTAGATTTTTGCGGTATCTCCGAACATTAATTCTTTACATTTATCTTTATCTAAAATTGGGCAAAAACCTAAGTGTTTCTTGATATAATACGATACCTTACGCATTTCATTTGAAACAGCAATACTGAAATGTACAGCACCTCTGGTAACGATTGAAACACTATTTATGTGCTGTAAACCCCACCACATGTGACTGCATTGATCCCAAAACCGCTCACAATCCATAGCTTCCTGAAAGGTGGGCTCACGATCCTCATCTTTACACCGTAACTCGATTTTCTCTTTCAACTTACGAGCAAGTTCACAGTTATGAAACCATACACCGAGGCAATGTGCCGCGAACGGGTTCAACATCTCACTTCTAAACTCAACGGGTTCAAATTCACTTTTCGGAAGAGCATGTTTCTTATTCATTCTATCGTCTCCTTTTACCTTTGGAACACCCAGGATCAACAGGATTGATATCAATTCTGCCAACGTGAATCCGAGGTCATTATTTAGTGTTTACGTCATCCTGCGCACCTGAACGGTGACTTTTTAACCAATTATCATGATGAATCCGTACCAAATTCATGATTGTTAAAACCGGCGGAAGATAGGGATTACATTCGATATTTTCATAGTTGAATTTCATCAGGTCGGCCATAACTTCATTGGCGTCATCGTTATCAACGATTTTGTCAATACGTTTGAAAATTGGATGGTCTGCGGTGATTAGAACTTTCATATGGTCTCCTTTGCTTTTTTGATGTTACAAGACCATTATGACAGATAGGATTTTGGAAGGCAAGCGTTTATTCAAAAACACTTGTTGCGACATCGACCCAAACACTGGCAGCGTTAAGACCTTTCTTTAATTTGATAAGAGCGAATGGCCGTACATCATACCCGTACATTGCTGAAAATTCATCTATTGCTACATAGAGACTGACATCAGTAGGATCGCCGATCAGTGCGGTGATGTCCGCACGACAAGTGATTTTGTCGCCAGGCACCCAACTAAGGTGTTTGAATTTCTTAATCTTTTGTTTCTTGAATGACATTTCACAAGTGGCAATACCAGTCCAAAACTCACCTTTTTTTGATTTCATAACAATTGTTAATTCCATGTCATTTTGCTCCTGTAATAGTGAATCCAGAGTTGATGTCCACCGATTTCTTTTTGTAGTTGTTCATATGATAACTGAGAGAATGCGAAATCTTCAATGTTTTCATATTCTTCGATGGTCATGAAATCAGCCATCGATTTCATCATATATAGTTTGTAAAATTTACCCCAGTCATCTTTGTTCGCAATCACACCGATACCTGCAACAGAATCGATTGATTCAATCATGCAAACGTCAAACTTGCCGCCGTCAATATTTTCAACCAACTCGGCTTTTCCGGTCACGAGGTAGATTGAAAATATATCTTTCGCAGTTCTTGCAACAACGAATAGTTTCATTGTAATCCTTTCTTTTTATGGTTGCATCCACAGGTCTTCGCCGACACCATACCAGATATAGCCTCGGAGTTCATCCAAATGATCCTGTATCTCCGACATTGAGGCCGGCCGTTCAAAACAATCTTTTAAACCGGCGATTTCATATTGCCAGTTCCTATAATCATGTGCAACGATTTGTGGTTTTTTAGTTGGTGGGCTCATCATTTACGAGTCTCCATTTTGCGATGGTGTTAAAATCAAATTGTCCTGTATAGAACCATATTCGTGAAGCTCCTGCCCATAAAGTAACTTCCGTGATCGCAAGCTGGGAATAACGTCTGTGGACAGGGTTCCAATCAGGTACTTTAAAACTTAACAGGTCTAAATTAAACTCAGTGAAATCTACTAAATCATCTCTGTTCCAAAGATAAAACAGGTCAGCATATCTGGCAAGATTCCATTCTACAATAGAAACACCGCTCCAAACGACTTTATCAAAATCCAGTGCAGTGATACTATAGTGACCGGCCGTCTTAACATATTCAATAGCTGATAAAATATTCATCTTATTCCTTTATAGAGTAAATTCGATATCACCCCAGAAATGTTTCACCTCACGGGTAATACCATGATCCAGAAGTTCGATATATTTTCTCTTATCATACGGTAATTTTTTAAAGTATGTTCTCCCAACCTTTGGGTTGTCTGATCCAGTTACATTTCTAAGCTGTTCGACAGTTGGTTTCGCCACCGACCAGGACCGAGCATAACCATACCCGCCGATAATGTCCCTGTATAGGTTGTCAACATCTAAATCATACCAACGATCACTGCCATTATAAGGATTGTTTTCTTTAATAAACTGTTTTAAATTCTTAACAAGCCATCGTTTTTTTGTTGAACTGTTTTTGACAAGCCACCAGAGTTTCACACTTGCTGGTTTCTTTTTCATAATACATA